>NZ_SCND01000384.1:0-5557 GCF_005503585.1 Pseudomonas sp. 2VD | reverse complement strand
CCGCTGGCGCGGGTCGATCTCGCCGCGCGCGGCCTGCATGCCCAGCAGCCAGGTGGTGTGGGCCTGCTTGTCGAGGTTCTGCTCGACCCGCTGCGGCCAGAGGATCGCACTGACCGCCGAGGCGCAGATGATCCCCAGGCAGATCTCGGTACAACGCGCCACCGCCTGCTCGAAGACCAGCAGCGGCTGGTCCACCGCCGGCAGGCCAATGATCGCCACGGTATAGCCGGAAAGTACGAAGGCATAGGAAACGTGGTTGCGCAGGGAGGTCGAGGCCGCCGTGCAGAGCCCCAGCCAGAGCGAGATGGCCAGCAGGAACAACCAGGGCGCCTGGGCGAACAGCGCGATCATCAGCACCGACATCGCGGTGCCGACCAGGGTGCCGAGCAGGCGGAACAAGCCCTTCGCCACCACCATGCCGGACAACGGCTGGGACACGATCAGCACGGTCATCAGCGCCCATTGCGGCTGCTCCAGGTCGAAGCGAAAGGCGCACCACAACGCCAGGCCGCCGGCCAGGAGCGTCTTGATGGCGAACTTGAGCGCCAGCGTCGAGGGTGCCAGGAACGGCTTCCAGTGAATGGGCACAGGGTCTTCCGAAACGGGGTCTACATCAGCATAGATAGCCGGCGAACGCCGAGGCGATATGTGCAGCCTATATTATTAGGCTGCTAACAATATCGTCCAGCGACATTCGTAGTATCCCGATCGCTGCGCCGGTGTTTTTCCAGGCGCAAAAAAACGGGCGACCGAAGTCGCCCTAAGTGCCTTGCGTGCTCTGTGTATCCGGGAGGATCAGCCTTTGCGGCTATGGGAATCCTTCCAGATGAAGTAACCGACCCCACCGAAGAAAGCGACCATGAGGCCTACCGTAAGAATCCCTGCGAGAACCACTTCGTCGATGAACATGTTGATGGCCTCCAGTTGCCGGTTGGGTGTTGCTCGATGGGCTCAGATTAGCGAGGCGCGGCGGCGCAATATTGACCTGGATCAATCGCCCGGACGGGCTTTTTCGGCCAGGTGCATGACACTGACCCAGGTCAAGTTTCGCAGGAGGGAGAATGCGGTCGGACGCCGCAGATAACCGGGAAAAACCTGCCCGATCGCCGCACGTTGCCCGCAGGAATGCGCCGCCGGCGAACGCGGCGGCGGAGGCTTCAGCGCTTCTTCGGCTTGCCTTTCGGCTTCTTCCGCGGCTTGCCCAGCGGCAACACCTGTTCGAAGGCCTTGCGGACCTCCTGCAGGCGCTTCTCGTGCACGTCGTGGATGCGCTTGTCGCGCTCGGCGCTGAGGTCGATCACCTTGTCGTCGTCGTTCATGGCTGGGGGTACACCAGGCGGAAGGTCAGGTTCAAACGGGGCATGCAGGAGCGGCGGGTCTTCGCCACCTGATGTTGCCAATGATGCTGGGTTGCGCCGCGCATGACCAGCAGGCTGCCATGGGTCAGTTCCAGAGAGTGGGCGATGCGGGTCTGGCCCTTGCGCCGCAGGTCGAAGCGGCGGCTGCCGCCGAGACTGAGCGAGGCGACCAGCGGATCGCGGCGCAGCTCCGGCTCGTCGTCGCTGTGCCAGCCCATGGAGTCCTGGCCGTCGCGGTAGTAGTTCAGCAGCACGCCGTTGACCCGCTGGCCGACCTCGCGCTCCACGCGCTCGCGAATCTCGCCGAGCAACGCGGTCCATGGCAGCGGCCGGTGGACCTGGCCGGAATAACGGTAGGCGGCTTCCGGGTCGCCGTACCAGGCCACCAGGCGCGGGGTCGGATGCTCCTCGCCATGGATGCGCAGGATCGGCTGTTCCCAGGGCGTTTCCTGTTCCAGGCGCAACAGCCAGGCGCTCGCCAGCGGCGCATCCAGCCAGTGCGGGAGATAGCGCAGGTCGGCGTCCGGCAGGGTCAGGGGTGCGTCGGCGAACAGGTCCATGGGCCGCAGGTTACTACGCCGCAAGGCCGCTGCTGAAGCCTGGAAAACCAGGGTTACACTTCGATGTCGATCAATTGTCCCTTGCGCGGCAGCTCGTCCGCCTGGGCGCTCTCCCCCGCCTCGTCAGCCGGCGCCTCGTCCCCCTCGTCGCTCCGCGCGTGCGCCTCGCCGCCCTGGCGGCGCTGGCGACGGCGGTATTCCTCTTCCAGCCAGCTTTCCTCGTCGCGCTCCTGGCGCAAGGCGACGCCATCGCTGCCCGCGCCAGCCTGGGTCGGCGCGACCGGCGGCGTGGCCGGACGGGGCTTGGGCGGGTCCTGCTGGACGGTAACCGGGATCAGGCCCTGGGGGATCGGCGGAAGCATGCAGGCAACCTCTCTGGGTAGTGCCGCGTCATGGGTTCTCGCAGCGTGCCGGTTTGCGGCGTTCTTCTACAAGGGTTATCGGTCGACCCGCCGCTCGACTTGAGAACCAGCCGCCAGGCGGTCGCTCCCGTACCGACGGACGGCTCTCCGACGAAGCCCTGGCGCAACACGCAATCCATCGCCAAGCGTCGCTCAACGCCACGCGTTGCGGTACCATACCCGGCTTTTTTGGGAGGTGGACATGGCGCAGTATCAACCGGGGCAACGCTGGATCAGCGACAGTGAAGCGGAATTGGGCCTGGGGACCATCCTGGCCCAGGATGGCCGCCTGCTCACCGTGCTCTATCCGGCGACCGGCGATACCCGCCAGTACGCCTTGCGCAATGCGCCGCTGACCCGCGTGCGCTTCGCCCCCGGCGATGAAGTGACGCACTTCGAAGGCTGGAAGATGACCGTCCGCGAGGTCGAGGAAAGCGAAGGCCTATTGGTGTACCACGGCCTCACCGCGCAGAACGAGCAGCGCACCCTGCCGGAAACCCAGCTCTCCAACTTCATCCAGTTCCGCCTCGCCAGCGACCGTCTGTTCGCCGGACAGATCGATCCCCTGCCCTGGTTCTCCCTGCGCTACCACACTCTCGAACGCCGCAGCCAACTGCTCCAGTCCTCGCTCTGGGGCCTCGGCGGCGCCCGCGCCCAGCCGATCGCCCACCAGTTGCACATCGCCCGCGAAGTCGCCGACCGTATGGCGCCGCGCGTCCTGCTGGCCGACGAAGTGGGCCTGGGCAAGACCATCGAGGCCGGCCTGATCATCCATCGCCAGTTGCTTTCCGGCCGCGCCGGGCGGGTGCTGATCCTGGTTCCGGAAAACCTCCAGCACCAGTGGCTGGTGGAGATGCGCCGGCGCTTCAACCTGCAGGTGGCCCTGTTCGACAAGGAGCGCTTCGCCGAAAGCGATGCCAGCAATCCCTTCGAGGACACCCAGTTGGCCCTGGTCGCCCTGGAGTGGCTGAAGGAAGACGAACGCGCCCAGGACGCCCTGTTCGCCGCCGGCTGGGACCTGCTGGTGGTCGACGAAGCCCACCACCTGGTCTGGCACCAGGACCAGGTCAGCGCCGAATACGCGCTGGTCGAGCAACTGGCGGAGATCATTCCCGGCGTCCTGTTGCTCACCGCGACCCCGGAGCAACTCGGCCAGGACAGCCACTTCGCGCGCCTGCGCCTGCTCGATCCGAACCGCTTCCACGACCTCGAAGCGTTCCGCCGGGAGAGCGAGCAATACCGCCCGGTCGCCGAAGCGGTGCAGGAACTGCTCGACCACGGCAATCTTTCCGCCGGCGCGCGCACGGCCATCCACGGCTTCCTCGGCAGCGAGGGCGACGAGCTGCTGGCCAGCGTCGAGGGCGGCGATGAAGACGCCCGCTCGCGCCTGGTCCGCGAACTGCTCGACCGCCACGGCACCGGCCGCGTGCTGTTCCGCAACACCCGCGCCGCCGTGCAGGGCTTCCCCCAGCGCGAGTTGCACGCCTATCCGTTGCCGATGCCGAGCCAGTACCAGGAACTGCCGGCCGGCGAACACCCGGACCTGTATCCGGAAGTGAATTTCCAGCAACAGTGGGAAGACGGCGACGACAACAATCGCTGGTGGCGCTTCGACCCGCGCGTCGAGTGGCTGATCGATACCCTGAAGATGCTCAAGCAGTTCAAGGTCCTGGTCATCTGTGCCCACGCCGAGACCGCCCTCGACCTGGAAGACGCCCTGCGCCTGCGTTCGGGCATCTCCGCCACGGTGTTCCACGAAGGCATGAGCATTCTCGAGCGCGACCGCGCCGCCGCCTACTTCGCCGACGAAGAGTTCGGCGCCCAGGTGCTGATCTGCTCGGAAATCGGCAGCGAAGGCCGCAACTTCCAGTTCGCCCACCACCTGGTGCTGTTCGACCTGCCGGCCCACCCGGACCTGCTCGAGCAGCGCATCGGCCGCCTCGACCGGATCGGCCAGCGACACACCATCCAGCTGCACGTACCGCACCTGGAGAACAGCGCCCAGCAGCGTCTGTTCCAGTGGTACCACCAGGCGCTGAACGCCTTCCTCAATACCTGCCCCACCGGCAACGCCCTGCAACACGAGTTCGGCCCGCGCCTGCTGCCGCTGCTCGACGGCGGCGAGGACAAGGCCTGGGACGCGCTGCTCGCCGAAGGCCGCGCCCGTCGCGAAGCCCTCGAAGCGGAGCTGCACAGCGGTCGCGACCGCCTGCTGGAGCTGAACTCCGGCGGCGCCGGCGAAGGCGAGGCGCTGGTGGAGGCCATCGAGGAGCAGGACGACGACTTCGCCCTGCCGATCTACATGGAGCGCCTGTTCGACGCCTACGGCATCCACAGCGAAGACCATTCGGAAAATGCCCTGATCCTCAAGCCAAGCGAGAAGATGCTCGACGCCGGCTTCCCCCTCGGCGACGACGAAGGCGTGACCATCACCTACGACCGTGCCCAGGCGCTGGCCCGCGAGGACATGCAGTTCCTCACCTGGGAACATCCGATGGTTCAGGGCGGCATGGACCTGGTGCTGTCCGGCTCGATGGGCAACACCTCGGTGGCGCTGATCAAGAACAAGGCGCTGAAGCCTGGCACCGTGCTGCTCGAACTCCTGTTCGTCAGCGAGGCCGTGGCACCGCGCGCCCTCCAGCTCGGCCGCTGGCTGCCGCCGCAGGCCCTGCGCTGCCTGCTCGACGCCAACGGCAACGACCTGGCCGGCCGGGTGTCCCTGGAAACCCTCAACGACCAGCTGGAAAGCGTGCCACGGGTCAGCGCCAACAAGTTCGTCCAGGCCCAGCGCGACGTGCTGGCCAAGCAGTTCGACGTGGCCGAGGGCAAGATCGTCCCGCGCCACGAGGAACGCGTGGCCAGGGCCAAGCAGCAGTTCGCCGCCGCGATGGACGAGGAACTGGCGCGCCTGACCGCGCTCAAGGCGGTCAACCCGAGCGTCCGCGACAGCGAGCTGGACAGCCTGCGCACCCAGCGCGAGGAAGGCCTGGCCCTGCTCGACAAGGCCTCCCTGCGCCTCGAGGCGATCCGCATCCTGGTCGCCGGCTGACGTCCGGCAACGGCTGCGCGAAACGAGAAGCCATGGGCCTCCCCCATGGCTTCTTTCATTTCATTTCCAGCGAAGGCCGCAACGGCGGATGGCCGCGCGGCGACCGTTCGCCCCGTTCCCCGGCCCCCGCCGGGCCGCGAGCCGGGCGTCGCAGCGGAATCGCGACGGTCGCCCTGCGACTTATTGACC
>NZ_SCND01000383.1:0-5575 GCF_005503585.1 Pseudomonas sp. 2VD | reverse complement strand
GGCCAGCAACGCCAGCGCGGCCAGCGCGGCGGCAGCGTCATCGACCACGGCCTGGGCCTGACCCGCGTGCCGCTGGCCGCCGCCGCGCTGGCCGCGCTGGCGTTGCTGGCCACCCTGATCGCCTTTTCCGGAAACGGCCGCGCCCAGGCGCAGCCGGTCCTCGATTGATCCCCTGTCCGTCTATTCCCTAGTGGAGGATGTTCCATGGCTACTCTGTTCGATCCCATCGTGCTCGGCGACCTCGAGCTGCCCAACCGCATCGTCATGGCGCCGCTGACCCGCTGCCGCGCCGATGAAGGCCGCGTGCCCAACGCCCTGATGGCCGAGTACTACGCCCAGCGCGCCGATGCCGGCCTGATCCTCAGCGAGGCCACCGCGGTCACGCCGATGGGCGTGGGCTACCCCGACACCCCCGGCATCTGGTCCGATGACCAGGTCCGTGGCTGGAGCAACGTGACCAAGGCGGTGCACGCCGCCGGCGGACGCATCTTCCTGCAACTCTGGCACGTCGGGCGGATTTCCGATCCGCTCTACCTGAATGGCGAGCTGCCGGTGGCGCCGAGCGCCATCGCCGCCGAGGGGCACGTCAGCCTGGTGCGCCCGAAGCGTCCCTACGTCACCCCGCGCGCGCTGGACACCGAGGAGATCGCCGACATCGTCGAGGCCTACCGCCAGGGCGCCGAGCGGGCCAAGGCCGCCGGCTTCGACGGCGTGGAGATCCACGGCGCCAACGGCTACCTGCTCGACCAGTTCCTCCAGGACAGCACCAACAAGCGCACCGACCGCTACGGCGGCTCCATCGAGAACCGCGCGCGCCTGCTGCTGGAAGTCACCGACGCGGCGATCTCCGTATGGGGCGCCCAGCGCGTCGGCGTACACCTGGCGCCGCGTGCCGACTCCCACGACATGGGCGATTCCAACCGCCTGGAAACCTTCAGCCATGTCGCCCGTGAGCTGGGCAAGCGCGGCATCGCCTTCATCTGCGCCCGCGAAGCGCAGGCCGACGACAGCATCGGCGTAGCCCTGAAGAAAGCCTTCGGCGGACCCTACATCGCCAACGAAAAGTTCACCCTCGACAGCGCCAACGCCATCCTGGCCAAGGGCGACGCCGATGCGGTGGCCTTCGGCGTCCCCTTCATCGCCAACCCGGACCTGGTCGAACGCCTGCGCCAGGGCGCCGAACTGAACCCGCCGCGCCCGGAAACCTTCTATACCGGCGGTACCGAAGGCTACCTGGACTATCCGACCCTGGCCTGATCGCGCCAGCCAGGAAAGAGCCCGCCACGCTTGCCGTGGCGGGCTCTGTGCTTTGCCCGTCTAGCGCAGGCGGAAATACGGCTCCGGCTCCGCGCACGGATCGCGCTGGGCGCAGCCCTTGCAACCGCCGCCGCAACCGCCCGAGCTTTGCGCAGCCACCCGCTCGACCTTGCCGAGCGCGATCAGCCGCTCCAGGATCGCCTCCACCAGCGCCGGCGGCGCGTCCACCTGGCGGCTGAGCTGTTTCAGCCCACGCGCCTGGCCGTCTTCCAGGGCGGCGCGGATCTGCATGAGTGTCGCCATCAGTGACATCCTCCCTGCCCGCTCGGGGCATCGGCCATTCGGCCTGGCAGTTGCAGTACCTGCTCACGGCCGAACAGACGCAGGCAGGTCATCAGGATCAAGTTGAAGAGCAGCACCACGGCGATGGTCAGGACGCTACGCTCGGGGTGCGCGGCGAAGGTGGCGACCTGGTAGCAGAGGGTCGCCAGCGAGTAGGCGACGTTCAGCCCCCAGAGCACCGAGAAAGCCATCCAGCCCTTGCTGCTTTCCCGGGCGATCGCGCCCATGGCGGTCACGCAGGGCACGTAGAGCAGGACGAAGACCAGATAGCTGTAGGCCGCGATGGGGCTGCCGAACTTGCTCGCCATGGTGCCCATCGAGCCGGTCTCCATGTCGCCGTCGGCCATGCTCGCCTCCACCGGGTTGGCCAGCACGCTGAGGCTGAAGGTATCGACCAGGCCGTCCCAGGTTTCGACCAGGGCGTCGCGCAGTTGCCCAGGCAGGTCGTAGCCTTCGTAGTCGAAGGCCTCGCCCTGGATCTGCTCGGCGGTGTAGAGGGTGTTCAGGGTGCCGACCACCACTTCCTTGGCCATCGCCCCGGTGACCAGGCCGACGGTGGCCTGCCAGTTGTCCGGCTGCACCCCGAGCGGCGCCAGCAGCGGAGTGAGACGCTGGCTGACGCTGGCCAGCGCGGAATGGCCGATGTCGCCCTGCACCGGCTTGCCGTCGAGGGTGATGCTGTTCAGGCCGCCGATCACCAGGCTGACCAGGATGATCACCTTGCCGGCCCGCACCACGAAGCCGCGCAGGCGCGACCAGGTCTGCAGCAGCAGGCTCTTAAGGTGTGGCACATGGTACAGCGGCAGTTCCATGACGAACGGCGAGGCCTCGCCGCGCATCAAGGTGTGCTTGAGCAGCAGCCCGGTGAGGATCGCCACGACGATGCCGAGCAGGTACAGGGAGAAGATCACCAGCGCGCCGCCCTGGCCGAAGAAGGCCCCGGCGAACACGGCGAAGATCGCCAGGCGCGCGCCGCAGGACATGAACGGCGCCATCATGATGGTAATCAGCCGCTCGCGCTGCGCGTCCAGGGTCCGCGCGCCCATGATCGACGGCACGTTGCAGCCGAAGCCAACGATCAGCGGCACGAACGACTTGCCCGGCAGGCCCAGCGCCTGCATCAGGCGGTCCATGACGAAGGCCGCGCGGGCCATGTAGCCGGAATCCTCGAGCAGCGAGAGGAACAGGTACATCAAGCCGATCTGCGGTACCAGCGGCAGCACCGTGTTGACCCCGCCGCCGATGCCCTGGGCGAGGAACGCCGTGAGCCAGTCGGGCAGGCCGAAGCGAATGCCCAGCCACTGGATGCCATCGATGAAGATCGCCGACGAGCCCTTGTCGAAGATCGGCTGTAGCGCCCCGCCGATGTTGATGGCGAAAAAGAACATCAGGTACATCACCAGCAGGAAGATCGGCAGACCCAGCCAGCGATTCAGGACGACCCGGTCGAGCCATTGGGTCAGCCGGTGCGGCTGCGCCTGCTGGTGGTCGCAGACCGCCGCGCAGATCTCGCCGATCAGCCGGTAGCGCGCATCGACGATCGCCAGCTCGGGCTCCTCGCCGCAGCCCCGGCGTGCCTGTTCCAGGGTGGCGGGCGGCAAGCCCAGCGCCGGGCCGTTGAAGATGTCGCCTTCCAGCGCCTGCAACGCCAGCCAGCGCGGCTCGATGGCCGAGGCCGCCGGAGCGCGCGTTTCCAGGAGGTAGCCGACCTGCGCCTGGATGGCCGGCGGGTAGTCCACCGCCAGCGCCGCCTGCGGGACCTGCAACTCGTCGATGGCCGCCTTCAGCTCGTCGATGCCATCGGCGCGGGTGGACACCAGCGGCACCACCGGGCAACCGAGACGCCGCGCCAGACCGTCGATATCGATGCGGATGCGCTGGCTACGGGCGATGTCGAGCATGTTCAGCGCGACGATGCAGGGGATGCCCATCTCCCGCAACTGCACCGTGAGGTACAGGTTGCGCTCCAGGTTCGCCGCATCCACCACGTTGACCAGCACGTCGACTTCGCCGCTGGCGATGTAGCGGCAGGCGATCTGCTCGTCCAGCGAGGCCTGGGCGGAAACGCTGGTCAGCGAATAGGTGCCGGGCAGGTCGACCAGGCGTACCGCGTGGCGGGCGGTGTGGAACGCACCCTCCTTGCGCTCCACGGTGACGCCGGCCCAGTTGCCGACCCGCTGGCGCGAGCCGGTGAGCTGGTTGAACAGGGTGGTCTTGCCGGAGTTGGGATTGCCGATCAGGCCGAGGGTCAATGCGGTCATGGGGATTCCGGGCGGGGTCAGTCGAGCGGGACGAGGGTCAGCAGGGCGAGGTCCTTGCGCCGCAGCGCCAGGCTGGTCTGGCGGGTCTCGACCTGGACCGGGTCGCCCAGCGGGGCGATGCGCACCACGCGCAGCGCCGCGCCGGGCAGAAGCCCCATGGAGAACAGGCGTTGGCGATAGCCGTTGCTGATGGCGGGGGAATAACCGGTGATGCGGTAGGAACGGGACGGTTGCAATGCGCTCATGGCGGATTCCAGGCGGAGGAAGGGACCAATGGCCTCCCTGGCCGGTGATCGAGAATCTAAACGACTCTCACTTAAGGCTCGCTTAAGGACGCAGTATCGGAGCGGAGGAGCAGCGGATTCGCTGATCCAGAGCAATGGAAGCGGGGATTTTCGCCGGGCGCGGCGAACTGTCGCCGCCAGCGCCCGGTGCGACGGGGCGGCTGGCGGCGCAAGGGGTCAGCGGGTATTGAGCTGCTGTTGCAGGTTCTGCACCTGGGCCTGGAGGGTGTTGATGTTGCGCATCACCTGGGTACGGAAGGCGTCGAACTCGGCGGTATTGCCGCCCTGGGCCGGGCGATTGTCGAGCTGGCTGCGCAATACCAGCAGGTCGTCCTGGATACCCTTGATCGTCTGGCTCGGGTTGCCCTGCTTCTTCAGCGCCGCGACATCGCCGCCGAGGGCCTTGAGTTGCTCGTTGGTCTTGCCCAGTTCGACCTGCAGGGCTTTCAGCTTCTCCTGTTCGGCGGCCAGTGTCTGCAGCTTGCCGTCCAGTTGCGCGACCAGTTGCGCCGCGCTTTCCTGCTGGGCCTTGAGATCGCTGGCCAGTTGATCGAGGCGTTTGCCCTGGCCGCCGAACTGGTTGCTCACATCGGCCTGCTGGCGTTCCTGGCTGCCGAGTTTCTCCTGCAGTTGCTTGACCTGCAGGCGCAGCGCCTCACGTTCGCTGGTGACGCTGGACTCGCTGGCGACCACCTTGCCGCGAATGTCGTCGAGGCGCCCGGCGGCTTCTTCGCTGATCCTCACGAAGCTTTCCTGGGTCGCCACCAACTGCTGTTCCATCAGGCTGATTTGCTGGTGGCTCCACCAACCCACCCCGGCGAGGGCGATCAGCATCGCCCCGAGCAGGGCCCAGAGCGGGCCGGTAGAGGCCGGACGGCGCTCCTTGGTGTCGACGACCCGGCGCTGCTCCGGTTCGTAGACGTGCCGCGGGTGGTGGCCGAATTCGTCGCGGTCGGCGGCATCGGTGGTCAGGCTGGGCACATCGTCGAGTTCGTCGAAAGCATCGTTACGCATGGTGAAAACCTGTGAAGGGGAACGGCATCCTGCCGGAGGCCTGGAGAAAGGGCCGAACGGCGCATTATATCGGTTCTGCCCCGCCCCTTCAGCGTCTGCTCGAAGCAAATTGCCGGACCGGGGCGCTCCACCGCGAAGCCGTGCGCCCCAAGACGGAGCGAACGCTGTCCGGCACAGACCGCCGCAGGCCGCCAGCGGTTCCCCGCCCCGCACGCCGGCGCTGGTCCGCGGCCCGCATGGCACGTCGCTTGCCTGGGCTTTGCCGGGCAGATTCGAGAGCCGGAGGATGCATGGAGTCGCACAACCCCCCCCCCCCCCCCCCCCCCCCCCCCCCCCCCCCCCCCCCCCCCCCCCCCCCCCCCCCCCCCCCCCCCCCCCCCCCCCCCCCCCCCCCCCCCCCCCCCCCCCCCCCCCCCC
>NZ_SCND01000382.1:0-5606 GCF_005503585.1 Pseudomonas sp. 2VD | reverse complement strand
GGCCATAGACGAGGAAGGTGGCACGCCAGCCGAAGGCGTCGATGCAGGCGCTGCCCAGGTACAGCGCCAGCGGCCCGCCGACGCCGAAGCCGAGTCCGAGGATGCCGTAGGCCGCGCCGCGACGACGCTCGAACCAGCCGCCGAGAATCCGCGCATAGGGAATGTTGCCCGGCGTCAGCAGGCCGAGCAGCGCGAACAGCAGGTATAGCTGCCAGCCGCTGCGCGCCAGCGCCAGGCTGGCCAGGCACAGGGCCAGCGCGGCGGTCAGCGGCAGGACCAGGGCGCGCGCGCCCCAGCGATCCACCAGCCAGCCCTTCAGCGGGCTGCTCAGGGCTACCGCCAGGCCCAGCAGGGTCACCGGCAGCGCCGACTGGCCGCGGTCCCAGTCCAGGTCGGCGGCGATCGGCTCGATGAACAGCGAGAAGCTGCTGATCACCAGCCCGGTGGGGCCGAAGATCACCCCCACTACCGAGGCCAGCAGCACCCCACAACTGGCCACGCCGAACTCGCCGACGGCAGGCGCCGGCGCGACGTCCTCCATGGCCTCGCGGGCGACGCCGCTCATGCGTCGCGCCTCAGACGCTCGATCAGTTGGCGGCGCAAGCGGATGTCCTCGGCGTTCTCGGTGGTGGCCTCGAGCTGGACGATCTCGATGCCGGCGCGATGAAAGGCCAGGATCTGTTCCGCCACCTCGCCGACGCTGCCCACCAGCACCCCGGCGAAGCTGCGCTGCACGGTATTCGCCACCCATTCGCGCAAGGCCTCCGGCTCCAGCCGGGCGAGCCGGTCGCGCTCGCCGTCGCGGGCGACCTGCGGCGATGCCGCCAGTTCGTCGAGGGGCCGTGCCAGAAGCAGTTCGAAGGCGGCCTGGCGGTAGTGCTCGGCGATGTCCCGGGCCGCCGCCGGACTGTCGCCGAGGATCACCTGGAAGTGCTTCCAGAACTTCAGCCGCCGGCCCTGCTCCGCCGCCTCCTCGTTCAGCCTGCGCTTGAGCTCCGCGGTCTGCGTGGGGCTGGCGAAGTGGCCGGCGTAGACGTCAGCGAAGCGCACCGCCAGGCGTTGTGCCTGCGCCGAGGAGCCGCCAACGGATAGCGGCGGGCGCGGCCGCTGGATCGGCAGGAAGCCGCTGCCGGCGTCCTCCAGCCGGTAGAACTCGCCGTGGTAGTCGAAGGGGTCGCGGCTTTCCAGGGCGCGGGTGAAGACCTCCAGGTACTCCACGGCGCGCCGGTAGCGTTCGTCCTTGTCGGCGAAGTCGCCGTCGCGGCGCACGTCGGCGTCGCTGGAGCCGATCACCAGATGTACGCCGGCGCGCCCGTTGGACAGGCCGTCGAGAGTGGCCAGGGCGCGCGCGGCAACGGTCGGCTGGGCGCTCCCCGGTCGGTGCGCGACGGTGGCGCGCAGGCGCGGCGCCGCGGCCAAAGCCCAGCCGGCGACCAGCCAGGGGTCGGGCCAGGCAGCGGAAACGGTGAACAGCGCGCCGTCGAGGCCGTCCGCCTCTTCCAGGCGGGCCTTCTGCTGGATGTCGAAGGCACTCACCGCGCGACTGCGGGTGTCCGGCAGGAAACGCGCGGCCTGGCGGGCGAAGGCACTGTCGCCGATGACCGCGGAGGCGCGCACGCCGCCGCGCAGTTCGATGCTCATGGTTCGTCCTCCTTAGAAGGTGTAGGCCGCGCCGAGGTAGTAGAAGGCCCCGTTGAAGCTGATCTGCGAGGCATAGGTGTCGTACTGGTTGAAGCCGAGGTAGGCGCTCTCGGCCGGCAGCTTGTCGGGCTTCACGTCGAACAGATTGTTGGCCCCGGCGCTCAGGGTCAGGTTGCGGCTCGCCGCATAGCGCAGGGCGACGTCGGTGATGTACTTGGGCGAGTTCTCGAAGCGGTTGAAGACCGTGGTCGAATAGGCATGCTCGCCGGTGTAGTAGTCCAGTTCGGAAACCGTCTTGCTGTAGCGCGTTTCGCGCAGGGTCAGGCCCCAGCGCCGGTAGCTCCAGTCGGCCTGCAGGCTGACCTGGCTGCGCGGCGTGGAGCTGGTGATCCAGGCCTGCTGCTGGTCGTTGAGCAGCGGCTGGCCGTTGCGCCCGCGATGATTCCTGACCAGCTTCGTGCGATTGACGTTGGCGCCCAGGCGCCAGTCGATCCGGCCCCACTCGCCGAGCCGGGTCAGGTAGCTGGCGGTGAGGTCGAGGCCGTGGGTACGGGTGTCGGCGCCGTTGGTCATGTAGTGGGTGCTGACCTGGGTCAGTCCGGCCGGGATGCTGATCCCGCCGGCGCGCAGCGCATCGATCGCCGGCTGTCCGGAATAGGTGGCACCGTCGACGATGCGGTCGCGGATCTCGATGCGATAGGCGTCGATGGCCAGGTTCAGGTCCGGCAAGGGATCGAGCACCAGGCCGAGGTTGTAGCTGATCGACTTTTCCGGCTCCAGGTCCTCGGCGCCGAGCAGCCTGGCCGCCGGCGAGTTGACCGCCAGCAGGCCGCTGGCGATGGTCGGCGAGACACCCAGGCTGGTGTAGTTCTCCTGGGCCAGCGACGGTGCGCGGAAGCCGCTGCTGAGACTGGCCCGCGCCGACACCTCGGGGCTGAAGCGGTAGCGGCTGGCGAGCTTGCCGTTGGTGGTGCTGCCGAAGTCGCTGTAGTGCTCGTAGCGCGCCGCCGTCTCCAGTTGCCAACCCTCGCCGAGGGCGGTGGACAGGTCGAGATAGGCGCCGAGCACGTCGCGGCTCCACTGTCCGGCGCTGGCCGGCGCCTGCCCGGGGAGTGCCTTGGAACCGCCGTTGTAGTAGGACCAGGGATCGCCGGCCTCGACCTCGTAGAGCTCGCGGCGCTGCTCCAGGCCCCAGGAGAAATTCAGCGGCGCCGGCAGCCAGGCGAGGTCGAAGTCGCGGCGCAGGTCGAGATTGTTGGTCCACTGGGTGGCCTTGTAGCGCGCCAGGTCGAAGGAGCGCGGCGAATCGCCGGTCTCGCCGTAGAGGGCGAGGTTGATCGAATGGTCCATGCCGATCTCCGGGCGGTCGGCACCGTAGGTCGAACTGAGGTCCCAGTCCCAGGCGCCGAACAGCTCGCCGCCACGGGCGCCGAGGGTCAGCGAATAGTCGTCCTCGTCGCTGGTGATGCGCGGGGTGAAGCCGTTCGGATAGAGCCGCGGCGCCAAGGACGGCAACTGGTAGATCTGCGCCGAGGACACCGAGCGATGGGTATAGGTGGCGAAGCTGTACAGCTCGACGTTGTCGTCCAGCGCCACGCCGGCGTTGTAGGCCAGCGCCTGGCGGTGCAGCGAAGGGTCGCCGATGGACGGGTTGCCGTAGCGCCCGGTGCGCTGGTCGATGCCTGCGCGGATGGTCCGCGCCTGCTCGCGGAACTGCGCGCTGAGGTTGAGGAAACCGCTCTCGCCGAAACGCAGGCCGCCATTCACCCCGCCGTTCTGGGTCAGGCCGTCGCCATCGCCGTAGCGACCGTTGTCGTAGGCGAGCCGGCCGCCGTGGTCGGCCGACTTGAGGATGACGTTGATCACCCCGGCGATGGCGTCCGAGCCGTACTGCGCCGAGGCGCCGTCGCGCAGCACCTCGATGCGCTCGATGGCGGCGAGCGGGATGGTGTCCAGGTCGACCCCGGTGGAGCCGCTCTGCAGCCCGCCGCTGACATTGATATTGGCGGTCTCGTGGCGGCGCTTGCCGTTCACCAGCACCAGCACGTGGTTGGGACTCAGGCCGCGCAGCGACTGCGCGTTGGTCAGCGCCGAAGCGTTGTAGGCCTGGGCCTGGCGCGACAGCGAGGGCAGCAGGCGCACCAGGGCGTCGCGCAGGTCGCCGCTGCCACTGTCGCGCAATTGCTCGGCGCTGACCACATCGATCGGTGCCAGGCTCTCGCCGGCCTTGACATCGGCCTTGCGGGTGCCGGTGACCACCACCGTGGCCAGGGTCCCGGCGGGCTTCGCCGCCGGCAGCGCGGCATCCGGCGCTGTGGCGCGTTGCAGGCTGAGCACCCCGGCGGCGCTGCGGCTGTATTCCAGGCCGCTGCCCTGCAAGGCCCGCTGCAGCGCCTGCTCGACGCTGTAGGAGCCCTGGATCGCCGGTGCCGGCAGGCCCTCCACCAGGTGCTGGTCGAAGGCGATCGGGGTGCGACTCTGGCGGACGATGCTCAGCAGTACCTGGGCCAGTTCGCCGGCCGGGATGTCGAAGCGCTGGATCTCGGCGCGGCTGGTGGCGCGGACCTCCTCTGCCGCCGACTCGCCGGGCTGGCCAAGGCAGGCCAGGCCGACCGCGCAGAGCACGGGGACGAGTCGAAGACGTGGCGAACGCGGGTTGGGCATGGTCGGTTCATCCTTGAGCGGTTGCGGATGCCACCGAGTGCAATTGCCCGTACCGATTTTCAGCCGCGCGGCAGACCGATTGCGCATAAGGTTATGCCTCGCCCTCCCGCGCCCGGCAGCGCCAGACGCTGACCGGGATTTCGCTGACCTGTCCGTCGGCCTGCATGCGCCGCTCGGCGATCCGCCCGAGGCGGACGAAGAATTCCTCCAGGCGCGTCGCCGGCACCAGCGGTGCGAAATAGGTGCCGAAGGTGGCGGCGTGGAAACGCTGGTACTCGGCGGAGTCGGCGACGCGCAGGGCCGCCGGGCGGGAGACGATGGAGTCGACCCGGAAGTGCCGTTCGACGCGTTCGCGCAACGCCTCCCGGCCACGGGTGCGGGTGCCCATCGGCAGCAGCCCGACTTCCGCGTAGAGCGCCGCCACCCGCTCCGGCGCGGCCAGGCCCATCTCGACCAGGGCCTGGGCGACCAGGTCGTCCTCGCCGCCGAGGCCATCCTCGGCGAACGGATGGTGCGAGGTGAACAGGAATACCCCCTGCGCCTCGAGGTGCCGCGCGACCCACCGGAACAGCCGCTCTTCGTCGGGATACAGCCAGTGCAGCACGGCGGTCATGCTGATCAGCTCGAAGCGTTCCGCCAGCGGCGGCAGGTCGAGCAGGTCGCCCTCCAGCAGACGCGCCTCGACGCCAGCCCCGCGCAACTGCGCGCGCGCCTGCTCCAGGCGCAGCGGCGAACGCTCGATGCCCCACAACCGTTGCAGGCCGGGCCAGCGCCGGGCGGCGCCGAGCAGCAGCGAGCCGATGCCGCAGCCGAGATCGAGCAGGCTGCGCGGCTCGATGCCGGCGCGGTCGAGCACCCAGTCCTGGTCGCGACGTTGCAGCAGTTCGCTGGAATCCTGGTAGCCGTCCAGGCTGCGCGCCTGTTCAATGATCGCGTTCATGTACGCCTGCTCCTTGGTTGAGGCTGTCCGCCGTGATGGTCCATACGCAGCCGTGGCCTTGCGGCTCTTCGTAGAGCCGCCAGTCGGCGCGGCAATCGCTGGCGGCGACGAACGCCGACAGCAGCTTGGTGCAATAGGTGCAGGCCGACTCCAGGGTGATCGGCACGCCTCGGGCGCGGGCGCGCTCGCGGTAGTCCCAGATCGCGCAGTGACGGTTGTGGAATACCGCGCGCCCGCCAGCCTCGGCCTGCACCTCGAAACGCGAACCGTAGAGCGCGGCCTGGCGTGCCAGGCGGTCGGCGGCGCTGGCCGGATCGCACCGTCCCGCCGGTTCCAGCGCGCGATAGATCCGCGCGGTGGC
>NZ_SCND01000381.1:0-5610 GCF_005503585.1 Pseudomonas sp. 2VD | reverse complement strand
AGGGCGCAGGCCAGGGCGAGGGCGCCGAGGCGGGGAAAGTATGGGGGGATGCGCATGGGTGTCGTCCTTGTCAGCGGGTGGTGACGGTCTCGCCGGTCTTGCGTCCCTCGGCGTCGTACTGGTAGCGGGTGATCCGACCGGGCTCGCTGACCTGCACCGGGAGGAACAGGGTCGGGTGCCAGTCGGTTGTGACGGTGCGTGCCTGCGGGGTGCCGGCGGCCTCGGTGCGCGAGGTTTCCAGGCCACGGGCGTTGTACTGGTAGGTGGTCAGGTTGCCGTTGTTGTCGCGTTTGCTGGTGAGCAGGCCGCGTTCGTCATAGGTGAAGGTGGAATTGCTGCTGGGGCAGTTGGGAGAGGGTTCGCCTTCGATGGCGACGATGTGTCTGCTGCCATTGACTACTTGGAAATAATAGATGGCCTGCTTGCCGTATTCGTTGGTGACCCGCGTGGAGTAACCGCCGTGGTGGCTGAGACTGATCTTTTCCGCCCCAGTGGCGTGCTCGCTGGAGATTGCCCGGCCCTGATTGTCGTAGTGCCATGAGGCATAGCGCACGCCGCGTTCGTCGGTAATACCGGTGAGCAGGCTGCCGTTGCGACTGTCCTCGTAGTGATAGCGGCGCGTCAGCGAGCCTTCTCCGTTGCTACGGGTAACTGCTGTCAGGCGGCCGCTGTCATAGCTGTAGGTCACCTGGCCGTCGGGTGTACGCAGACTGGTCGGCTGGTGTTTGCCGTCCTCGGAGAAGGTGAGCCGGTTGCCAGCCTCGTCGTCGACGTTGATTCCGTTGGCTGTATAGGCGAGGTAGCGAGTGCCTAGGGCGGTGGTCGTTTGCCTAAGCAGTCTTCCGTCGTTGTCGAAGACCAGTCGCTCGTTGTCAGCGGACAGATATTCCCAGCCGTTTCCCTTCCTTTCCAGCAGGCCCTGGTCGGGATTGCGTGGGACGAAGTTACTACCTGAAAGGGTGAAGACCAATTCCCGACCATGATGCAGGGCCACTGTGACGACGCTATCGGAAGTGAGGCGCAGGCTACTGGAAAAGTTGTGGCGCCAAAGCCCGTCTGTGCTGTTGTAGCTGCGTTGGAAAGCCAGGGCCGGGGTGCTGGTGGAGATATAGTCGGTTTCCAGCTGGAACTTGTTGCCCGAGGCAATATCGATGGGGTTGCCGACGCAGGAGTTTTCCTTCGGCGGGCCCTTGTCGTCGGGTAGTGGGCAGGTGATCTGGACGAATGCGGGAGCCGAAGGATCGGGTGGACAGTTGCTCTTGTTCGGGTCCAGGCATTGGCCGGTGGTTGGGTCGTATTGGGTACCTGTTGGGCAGGAGTCGCCAACTCGATAGATGGGATAGCCCGTATCACGGTAGGTGCCTCCCCGTTCATTTTCATAAAGAGGTCGGCGGCATTGTGCTGCAAGTTGTCCGTTGTAAGGTTCAGTGAAAATGAACCACCAAGGTTGGGGAGCGTCTCGGACAAGCCAGGCACAGTAGGCGGCAGGATTGGGAAAGCGAAGGTGAGAGGTAAATGGGTTAGACCAGTAATACTCTGTGGCACTTGCACTGCCCGATATAAAGAGGGCGACCAGGACTGCCTGAAGGGAGAGGGATATCTTCGGCTCCTTGCGCCGTGAGTTCTGTAAGCAGAATGGAGTGGGGTGTGTGCATGGCTCGTTGCCAGAGGAGTGGGAAATAGCTGTCACAGACGAAGCTCCCGCAAATCCTTCAGATTAAGTCTCATGTAAAAATTCGTTCCGTTTTGCGATGTGATAGCCGAAATCTGGTGCGGCTCGCTTCGTTCATCAGTTCCCTATCACCGTCTCACCTACTTTGTTACCGTCGCCGTCATACCAGTAATGCGTACTGCGGCCCGCCTCTTCGAGCCGCACTGGAAGTGCCAGTCTCGGGTGCCAGTCGGTGGCGATAGTGCGAGCCTGGGCAGTGCCGGCGGCCTCGGTGCGTAGGATTTCCAGGCCGCGCTCGTTGTATTCGTAGGTGGTCAGGTTGCCCTGGTTGTCGCGGCGGGTCTTGAGCAGGCCGCGTTCGTCATAGGTAAAGGTGGAATTGCTGCTGGGGCAGTTGGGAGAGGGTTGCCCTTCGATGGCGACGATGTGTTTGCTACCGCGGATCACCTGGAAGCGGTAGGTAGCCTGCTTGCCGTATTCGTTGGTGACAGTGGTGGAGCCATCGAAGTTGTAGGCGAGGCTGACCTTCTCCGCGCCGTTGGCGTGTTCGCTGGACACAGCTCGGCCCTTTTCGTCGTAGCGCCAGGTGGCGAAGCGCACGCCGCGGTTGTCGGTGATGCCGGTGAGTAGCCGCGGGTTGCGCGGGTCTTCATAGTGGTAACGCTGCTCACTGGCCTGGCCGGCGGCGTCGCGGGCGACCCGGATCAGGTGTCCGCCTTCATAGTTGTAGAGCACTGCCAGGCCTGGAGCGGTGAGGCGCAGTGGTTGTTGGCGGTCATCCTCGGCGAAGCTGAAGGTGCCGGGGTAGCGGTTGTGGGAAACGCGAACCTGCCCTCCCTCCCTGGCCAGACGCAGCTTTTCGCTGGCTTGGACCAGTTCGACGAGCGCGCCGGCTTCGTCGAAATCCAGGCGCAGGCCGCTCGGTTCGTCGTAGCGCCAGCCGCCATCGATCTTCTCCAATCGGCCGAGGTTATCGGCCTGGGAGGTGATGCGGTCGTACAGGCGGATGAAGTCGAGGGTCCGACCGTCCTCCCGGTGCAGGGTGACCATATGGCTCTGTAGGGTGAGGCGGGCGCTTAGGTTGTGGGTCCAGAGTCCGTTGCTGCTGTTGTAGTGACGAGTGAAGCGGAGCAGGGGAGCGATGGCCGGGCCGGCGTAGTCGGTTTCGCTCTGGTACTTGTTGCCGGTGGCGATGTTGATCGGATTACCGGCGGACAGTGACGGCGGCGAGCAGTCAGGCCCGTGGTTGGGCGGGCCATTGGGGGAAAGGCAGGCGCCGGTGTTGGCATCGTATTCCTGGTGGTCCGGGCAGCCGTCGCCCCATCTGACGATTGAATACCAGGAAGGAGGAAGCGCTCCTCCCCCGTTTGGGTATGGAGGGTGTTTTATTAGGCACTCCCCGTAACCACCTTTTACCCGTATGGCAAGAACTGTCCCGGCATAGTAGGTGTCCGACCATCTCAAAATACGGCTGGCGGTATATTCGCAGGCAAGTTGAGCCGACCTGAGATGCGGGTCGAAATAGCTCGCTGCCCACCAAAAAGGCTCGGCCTCAACCACTTGGTTAAGCGATGCTGATAGCAGGACCGCTACAAAGAATTTCCTTTTCATTTCCCACCACATTCCAATCCGTGAAATATCCGGCCCTCGCGCAGTCCGCGAGTTATCTACCCCCTAACCCATAGACCAGATGAACATCCTCCGGCTCCAACCGATACAACTCCTCATCCGGTTCCATGCACAGCCGGCATCCGAGTCTCGTATAAAAATCCACCGTGTTCTGCGACGGCGTAGCCGAAACGTAGAGCCCGCTGGCGCCGAGGTGGCGGGCCTGGGTGGCGGCGAGGTGGAAGAGGTGGGCGCCGAGGCCGCGGCGGCGGTAGGCGTGGCTGAGGTGGAGGAACTTCAGTTGCAGCCAGTCGCGCTCGGGGCCGAGGCGGCGTGGGTCGAGGACTACCGCGCCGATCAGCTGGCCCTGGTCGAACAGGCCGAGGAACCAGCCGCCGCGGTCGAAGCAGTCGAGCAGGATCGGCGTGTAGTGCTCGGCCTCGCCCTCCGGCCAGCCGCGCATGTCGTAGAACTCGGGGCGCAGCACCAGTTGGCCGGCCTCGACGGAATACAGGTGTTCGATCACTTCGCTGCGGTCGATCTCCCAGACCAGGGGGATTTCGTCGCGGCGCAGCAGGCGTTCTTCGGTCATCGTGGTTTCCTTGCGCTGAGGCCGTACATCAGCGGCAGGCGCGGACGATCGGCGGGCGGCAGCATGCGTCCGCCGCCGCCGTCGCGCATGCCGTCGAAGCCGGCCCAGCCGTTGGCGTAGGGGTATTCCTCCAGCCGTTCGAGTTGCAGGCCGGCGCCGAGCAGGGCGCCGATCACATCGGCCAGGCCCCACTGGAACTCGTAGCTGGGATGAGGGTTGCTGAAGTTCTCGACGCCGGCGCGGTAGCCGGAGGGCGCCAGGCTGGCGCCGGACTCGGCGACATAGTCGCTGACGCCGCTCTCGGCGATCGGCTCGCGGCTGAAGTAGTCGTAGGCCGGTTGCCAGTGTGGGTCGAAGTACAGGGCGAAAGGGTGGAACTCCACCAGGACGAAGCGCCCACCGGGAACCAGCACCTGGGCGATGCCGTCGGCCCAGCGCTTGAGGTCGGAGAGCCAGACCAGCGTGCCGTAGGAGGCGAAGACCCGCTCGAAGCGTTCGCCACGGGTGGCGGCGACGGGCAGCCAGCGGAGGATGTCGTCGCGCTGGAAGTCGGCGGCGATGCCGCTGTCGCGGGACAGCTGGCGGGCGAAGTCGATGGCGCTGTCGGCGATGTCGACCCCGGTGACGTGGGCGCCAAGGCGCGCCAGGCTCAGGCTGTCCTGTCCGGCGTTGCATTGCAGATGCAGCAGGCGCAGGCCGTCGAGATGGCCGAGCAGTTGCAGTTCCTCGGGATAGAGCGTGGAACCGCCGTTGCGGAAGAAGGCGGCCTGGTCGGCCTTGTGGCTGTTGTGCGCCCGGGTGGCGGCGTTCCACGACAGCCGGTTGGCCTCGTGCAGGTCGGATCGCATGGTTCGACTCCTTCCCTGGAGTGCGCCACCGCGCGGATGGCGGGTCCGGGGGATTACATGTCCTTGATGCTGCGCACCTGGTCCTTGTTGACGCGGGTGCGCTTGCCGTCCAGTTGCTCCAGTTCGTAGAAGCCGGAACTACGATCATAGCGCGGGGTATCCACCGCCTGGATCTCGCGGCCATCGTTGAGGGTGACGATGGTCGGGGTGGAGCAGCCGGCCAGGACGGCGAATGCGGACGAGAGCAACAGGGCGGGCAGCAGACGGGAGGTCATCGGAATTTTCCTTCGGACGGTTTTCGAGGCGGCGGATTCTACTCCAGTCGCGGCGCAACCGCTCTAGCCTGGATCACAGCGGCAAATTTCCGCTGTGATCGTACGTCTCTTCCGGTGAGCCGCCCGGATGGCGGCGCCTATTCGAAGGGAGATTCCATGTCTGCCGTTTCCACCTCGTTGTTGCTTTTCCTCAACCTGCTGACCCCGGCCCAGGCCGCCCAGCCCGTGCCGCTGGCCGATGGCCGCATCGAGATCGCTGCCGGCGAGAGCCGCCAGCGCTACCTCGACCTTGCCCCCGGCGAGTTGCAGTTGCTCGACCTGGAGGTCGACCGCGGCCGCGTCCGCCTGCGCGCCACCACGCCCGACGGCAAGGCGTTGCGCGCGACGGAGCTGGCCGGACGCCAGTCGCTCGGCCTGCAGGCCGGCGAGCGCCAGGGCCTGCGCCTGACCTTCAGCGCCGACGAAGACACCGCACTGACCCTGACCCCCACCCAGCGCCTCACCCCGCAGACCCCGGCGCTTGATTCGCCGGCGCCGCAGAGCCCGACCCTGCAACGCCTGCAGGCGGAGCTTGCGGAAAAGCGCCCCGGCGCGCTGAAGGCGTTCTGGAAGCAG
>NZ_SCND01000380.1:0-5648 GCF_005503585.1 Pseudomonas sp. 2VD | reverse complement strand
AGCACGTAGAGGGTGCCGCGGGTCAGGTCGACCCAGAAGTTGCCCAGCTGTCGTGTGGAGCGGCGGCTGATGCCGCGCGCCAGGGCCACCAGCACGCAGAGGCCGACCGCCGCGCTGACGAAGTTCTGCACCGTAAGGCCGACCATCTGGCTGAAGTAGCTCAGCGAGGCCTCGCCGCTGTAGGCCTGCCAGTTGGTGTTGGTGACGAAACTGACCGCGGTGTTGAACGCCAGGGTCCATTCCAGACCCGGCAGGTGCTGCGGGTTCAGCGGCAGGCTGCCCTGCAGCATGAGGATCGAGAACAGCAGGACCAGGCCGGCCAGGTTGAATGCCAGCAGCGCCAGGGTGTAGGTCTTCCAGTCCTGCTCGCTCGCCGGATCGACGCCGAACAGGCGATAGCAGACGCGCTCCAGTGGCGCCAGCGGCGCGCTGAGGAGATTGCGTTGGCCTTCCATCACCTTGAAGCAGTAGCGCCCGAGGAACGGTGCAGGCACCAGGACCAGGGCGAAAAAGGCCAGGATCAAGAGAATCTCGTGGCTGTTCATGTGCCCTCCCCTAGGCACGGTCGGCGCGTAGCAGCGCCACCAGCAAATAGACGAACAGTCCCGTGGCCAGGGCCAGGGACAACCAATCCAGAACGGTCATGTGTGCGATCTCTCCTTCGAACGGCCTCTGCCGCTTGAGGGAAAGTCTCCGCAAAGGGGGCGTAAAGAAGCGATTCCGGGCCGCGCCGGACGGCATAAAGAAAGCGTAAAGAGTGGCGCGGACAGCGCCTGGGAGAGCAACCGGCCGGGGACTGCGCCACGGCCGGTGACAAGGCGAAGGATCGACGCTAGCCCTGGGCGGCGCGGATCATGTTGCGGGCGATCAGCAGTTGCTGGATCTGCGTGGTCCCCTCGTAGATGCGGAACAGTCGCACGTCGCGATAGAAGCGCTCGATCCCGTAGTCGCCGATATAGCCGGCGCCACCGAAGATCTGCACCGCGCGGTCGGCGACGCGGCCGCACATTTCCGAGGCGAACAGCTTGGCGCAGGAAGCCTCGGTACCGACATCGCGGCCTTCGTCGCGCTGCCGCGCGGCGTCGATGACCATGCAGCGCGCCGCGTAGGCTTCGGCCTTGCTGTCGGCGAGCATTGCCTGGATCAACTGGAACTCGGCGATCGGCTGGCCGAACTGCTTGCGTTCCAGGGCATAGCGCAACGCATCCTCGAGCATCCGCTCGGCGACCCCCACGCAGACCGCGGCGATGTGCAGGCGGCCCTTGTCGAGCACCTTCATCGCGGTCTTGAAGCCGACGCCCTCGACCCCGCCGATCAACTGGCTGGCAGGCACCCGGCAGTCGTCGAAGATCACGTCACAGGTATGCGCACCCTTCTGTCCCATCTTGCGATCCGGCTTGCCCAGGGACAGCCCGGGCGTACCGCGCTCGACGACGAAAGCGGAGATTCCGCCGGCGCCACGGATCGCCGGGTCGGTGCGCGCCATCACGGTGTAGATGCCGGCCTGCGGGGCGTTGGTGATGAAGCGCTTGGTACCGTTGAGCACGTAGTGCTGGCCGTCACGCACCGCCGTGGTCTTCAGCGAGGCGGCGTCGGAACCGGAGTCCGGTTCGGTGAGGCAGAACGAACTGAGCAGTTCGCCCGACGCCAGGCGCGGCAGGTAGCGCCGCTTCTGTTCTTCGGTGCCGTCGATGACGATGCCCTGGGAGCCGATGCCATTGTTGGTGCCCAGCAGCGAACGGAATGCCGGCGAGGTCCGCCCCAGTTCGAAGGCGATGCTCACCTCTTCCTCCATGGTCACCCCGAGGCCGCCGTAGGCCTCCGGGATCGACAGGCCGAACAGGCCCATCTCGCGCATGCGGGCGATGATCGCCTCGGGGATGCGGTCGGTTTCCGCCACTTCCTGCTCATGAGGCACCAGGCTTTCGCGGACGAACTGGCGGATGCTGTCCAGCAGCAGGTTCAGGGTTTCCGGATCACGAATCATGCTCACTCCAATAGGCCCTTAGGCCGGTTGCCATGATTCCGTCACCGGCCTCGGTCAGCGGGTGGCGGCCTCGATGTTGTGGACCATGTGCAGCAGGCGCGGGCCGATGTCGTCCTCCAGTTTCTCGCGCTTGAGGTGGAAACTCGGCCCGCCGCAGTTGAACGCCAGCAGCCCATGACTCTCGTGGTGCAAGGCCACGCCCACCGCGTTGACGTCGCGTTGCCACTCGCCGAGCGACAGGCAGAAGCCGTAGTCGGCATAGTCGCGGAAGGCCCGCTCCAGCCCCTTGCGCACTTCCGGCCAGTCTTCCGGGTGGCGCTTGCGGATGTGCCCGAGGATGAACTCCCGCTCGTCCTCCGGCATCGCCGCCAGGCAGGCCCGGCCGATCGCGCTGCGGTGCAGCGAGAGGTGGCTGCCGACCTGGCGACGCATGGTCAGGTTGGCCTCGCCATGCACCACGTCGAGGTAGACCATGCTCAGCCGGTCGCGGGCCGCCATGGCCACCGCGGCCTTGGCGTAGCCGGCCATCTCTTCCATCAACGGGCGGGCGAGCGCGCGAATCGACAGGTTCGAGAGCATCGCGTAGCCGAACGACATCACGCCCACTTCCAACTGGTACTTGCCGCTATGCGGCAGGTGACGCAGATAGCCCAGCCGGGTCAGGGTGTGGGTCAGACGCGACACCGTCGGCTTCGGCAGGCCGGTCTTCTTCGCCAGTTCCTGGTTGCCCAGCAGGCTTTCCCGTGGTGTGAAACAGCGCAGCAATTCCAACCCGCGGGCCAGCGCGGTGACGAACTGGCGGTCCTTGAGTTCCTCGTCTTTCTCCTGCATCGGGTCGATCAGCACAGCTTCGAAGGCGGACACTTCCGCTTCCGTACTGGCACCTTCCGCCGGACTCCGACGCTCGTCGTTGCCGCGCATAGTAGGGACCTCTTTTTCAAAAAATCAATAAAACAAAATCATATTTCGCATAGCGAAACTAATAGAAGAACCCATGCACTTTCAACAACGAAAATAAAAACCTTTTAAAACAGTAAATTGTATAAGTAGATCGTCCGAAATCCGAGGCGAGTATTTACAACGCCACGGCTGGCGCTGATTATTTTCGATAAATCATGAAACTCTATTTCGCATAGCGAAATATCAATTCATCGGAGCTTCCATGTCTGCCGATCCTTCGCCCGTGGTCCTGCTCGAATTTCCCGCAGCCGATATCGCCCTGCTTCGCCTCAATCGTCCGCAAGCCAGGAACGCGCTGAACGACGAAGTGCGCCAGCGCCTCGCCAGCCACTTCCAGACGCTCGGCGCGGATCCGGCGATCCGCGTCATCGTGCTCACCGGCGACTCGCGCTGCTTTGCAGCTGGCGCCGATCTCCGCGATCTCTCGACGAGCACGGCGATCGGCCTGTACGGCCGCCACAGCGAGCGCTACTGGGAAGCCATCGCGCGCTGCCCGAAGCCGGTGATCGCCGCGGTCAACGGCTTCGCCCTGGGCGGCGGCTGCGAACTGGCGATGCACTGCGACCTGATCGTCGCCGGCGAGTCGGCACAGTTCGCCCAGCCGGAGATCAAGGTCGGGGTGATGCCGGGTGCCGGCGGCACCCAGCGCCTGGTACGGGCGGTGGGCAAGTTCCAGGCGCTGCGCATGCTGTTCACCGGCTGCCTGGTGAAGGCTCCGCAAGCGCTGGCCATGGGCCTGGTCAGCGAAGTGGTGGCGGACGAGTCGACGCTGGCGCGCGCCCTGGAACTGGCCACGGAGATCGCCCGCCTGCCCCCTCTGGCGCTGGCGCAGATCAAGGAGGTGGTCCTGGCCGGTGCCGACCTGCCGCTGGACAGTGCCCTGGCCCTGGAACGCAAGGCGTTCCAGTTGCTGTTCGACTCGCAGGACCAGAAGGAAGGCATGCACGCCTTCCTGGAGAAACGCCCGCCGAACTACCAGGGGAAATAGACGATGCCCGATATTCGTTGTATCGCCGTGGTCGGTACCGGTGCGATGGGCACCGGGATCGCCCAGATCGCCGCCCAGGCCGGCCTGACCGTGTGGCTGTTCGACAGCCGCGCCGAGGCCGCCGCCGAGGCACGCCAGCGCCTGCGGCAGACCTTCGAGAGTCTATGCGGCAAAGGCAAGCTGAGCGCCGCCGACGCCGAGGCCGCGCAAAACCGGCTGCGGGTGGCGGAACGCCTGGAACAACTGGGCGACTGCGAACTGGTGGTGGAGGCCATCGTCGAGCGCCTGGAGGCCAAGCAGGAATTGCTGCGCCGGCTGGAAGCCATAGTCGCGCCAGAGACCATCCTCGCCAGCAATACCTCGTCGCTGTCGATCACCGCCATCGCCGCCGCCTGCGAGCGGCCGCAGCGGGTCGCCGGCTTTCACTTCTTCAACCCGGTGCCGCTGATGCGCGTGGTCGAGGTGGTCGACGGCCTGGCCAGCGCTCCGGAAGTCGGCGACGCCCTGCTCGCCCTCGCCGCGCGCCTGGGCCACCGCGGCGTACGGACCAAGGACAGCCCCGGCTTCATCGTCAACCATGCCGGCCGCGCCTATGGCACCGAGGCCCTGCGCATCCTCGGCGAAGGCGTCGCCGAATGCGCCGAGATCGACCGTGTGCTGCGCGAGTGCGCCGGCTTCCGCATGGGGCCGTTCGAACTGCTCGATCTTACCGGCCTCGACGTGTCGCACCCGGTGATGGAATCGATCTACCAGCAGTACTACCAGGAACCGCGCTACCGCCCGCACCCGCTGACCCGCCAGTTGCTCGCCGCCGGCCGTCTCGGGCGCAAGAGCGGCCAGGGCTTCTATCGCTACGTCGACGGCCAGCCGCAGGACAAGCCCGGTCCGCAACCGGTGCCGCAGGCCGCCGCCCGCCCCCCGGTGTGGCTGGGCTGCGAAAACGAGGACGACCGCCGCACGCTCGCCGAACTGCTGCATCGCCTCGGCGTCGAGCCGGAAACCGGCGAACGCCCTTCCGCCGCAGCGCTCTGCCTGCTGGCCGCCTGGGGCGAGGACCTGAGCAGCGCCGTGCAGCGCTTCGCCTGTCCCGCCGAGCGCAGCGTCGGCATCGACCTGCTCTGCGACCTCGAGCGCCGGCGCTGCCTGATGCTCTCGCCGCTGACTACCCCGGCCATGCGCGACGCCGCCCACGCGCTACTGGCTGGCGACGGCGTCGGGGTCACGGTGCTGCGCGACAGTCCCGGCTTCGTCGTCCAGCGGGTACTGGCGATGATCGTCAACCTCGCCTGCGACATCGCCCAGCAGAGCATTGCCAGCGTCGAGGATATCGACCAGGCGGTGCACCTCGGCCTCGGCTATCCCCACGGCCCGCTGGAATGGGGCGACCGCCTCGGCCCGCGGCGCCTGCTGAGCATTCTCCAGCGCCTGCAGGCGCTTACCGGTGACCCGCGCTACCGGCCCAGTCCCTGGCTGCGCCGACGAGCGCAACTGGGCATGTCCCTGCGCGCCGGCGAAACCGCCGCCGTAGGCTGACGCATCGGCGACCTGGCGGCGCAGCGCCATGCGTCTCGCCGCCAGGCCAACGCTTTTTCCCCGAGCGACGCTTTCCGGGCTTGCAGCTGCCGAGGTATCCTGCGCGCAAATTCATCCGATGATTGGATGTTTCTTCCGTGACCATTCCCCTCAAGCGCTCCCTGGTGGACATCGCCCTGG
>NZ_SCND01000037.1:0-27400 GCF_005503585.1 Pseudomonas sp. 2VD | reverse complement strand
GTTCTAGGGTATGCGCAATATCCAATGGCGCACAATGGTATTGTCGAGCTGCTTTGCATCTATGGTTTCATTTTTGGTGGCTTGGCTGTTCTTTTGCTATTGTTGCTTTTTGTCTACTCTGTATTTTTGCTTGTCTTCCGGCGAAGAAAAACAGCTTGTACAGAGTTAGGCTTCTTATGCTCTGCATTTATAATCTGGTTCGTTAATTATGTCTTTAGCGGCGGTGGGCTTTTCCATCCGGTAGGGGCTGCATTGTTCTGGCTCGTTGTTTTTCGCTTTCTTTATATTTTGAGGCGGAAAAGGGACGTTGAACACATTAGTAAAGAGGTGGTGTATGGATAAGAACTCTGTTCTGTTAATTACCGGTGGAACTGGTTCCTTTGGAAATGCCGTTTTGAAGCGTTTTCTGGATACAGATATTGGTGAAATACGTGTATTCAGTCGGGATGAGAAGAAGCAAGATGATATGCGTAAGTGCTATGCTCACCCCAAGTTGAGGTTTTATATTGGAGATGTCCGCGACTATCAAAGCACTCTGAATGCTACTCGCGGTGTGGACTACATTTTCCATGCGGCTGCATTGAAACAGGTTCCCTCTTGTGAGTTCTACCCGATGGAGGCTGTGAAGACCAATGTCATCGGAACGGAAAATGTCCTCGAATCTGCTATCCAGAATGGCGTCAAAAAAGTCGTTTGTCTGAGTACGGATAAGGCAGTTTACCCAATCAATGCCATGGGTATTTCAAAGGCCATGATGGAAAAGGTCATGGTCGCCAAGTCTCGAAACCTGGAACGCACTCCTACCGTAATTTGTGGCACCCGTTATGGTAACGTCATGGCTTCAAGGGGCTCGGTCATTCCTCTCTTTATCGAGCAAATGCGATCAGGCCAGCCTCTCACAATCACTGATCCAAACATGACACGTTTCATGATGACGCTTACGGATGCCGTAGACCTTGTGCTTTATGCTTTCGAGCATGGTACCAATGGAGATCTTTTTGTACAGAAAGCACCGGCTGCAACCATCGAGGTGCTGGCTCATGCGCTTACTCAATTGCTTGGCAAGAATGGTTATCCTATCAATGTAATAGGTACGCGTCATGGAGAGAAGCTTTATGAGGCGCTTCTTAGTCGAGAGGAAATGGCCTGTGCTGAAGACATGGGTGACTATTATCGTATCCCCCCAGATTTGCGTGATCTGAACTATAGTAAGTTTGTGGAGCAAGGCGAGGAAAAAATTACTCATACAGAGGACTATAATTCTCATAATACCAAACGTCTGGATGTCGAAGGAATGAAAAAGCTGTTGCTGAAGTTGGATTTCATTCGTGCTATTCAGCGTGGCGAGAGTGCCAGTCCAGAGGAATAAACGATGAAAGTTCTTGTAACTGGCGCGAATGGATTTGTTGGAAGGAATCTGTGCGCTCATCTTGCAGAGCGGGGTGGTATCGAGGTGGTGCCATTCACCCGCGAGAGTAGTGTTGGTAATTTGCCTGAGCTAATTCGTTCCGTCGATTTTATTTTTCATCTTGCCGGGGTCAATCGTCCGGAAAAACCAGAAGAGTTTAAGATCGGGAATTCCGAACTCACGTATGCTCTGTGTGAGGCGGTAAGGTCCAATGGACGAGCCATACCACTTCTTTATACTTCATCCATTCAGGCTGAGGTGGATAATGAGTACGGTTTAAGCAAGCGAGCCGCAGAAGAGCATCTCCAAGTGCTAGGTGAGGATATTGGTTGTCCTGTCTACATATTTCGCCTTCCTAATGTATTCGGTAAATGGTCGCGTCCGAATTATAATTCAGCGGTTGCGACTTTTTGTCATAATATTATTCGAGATATTCCGATTCAAATTAACGATTCCTCGGCAGAGATCACTCTTGTATACATAGATGATGTGGTTCGCACCTTCATGAAAGTCATGGATGGGAAGCTATCCAATGCAGTTTCACTACAGGTCGAGCCCCAGTATCAGATTTCTGTTGGTGAGCTCGCAGAACAATTGTATGAGTTTCGTGATAGTCGAAAGTCACTGACTACCGCAAGGGTTGGCTCGGGATTGACGCGCGCCTTGTACTCGACTTATCTAAGTTTCTTGCCAGAAGATAGTTTTAGTTACGACGTGCCAATGCATTCGGATCCGCGTGGCACATTCGTCGAGATGCTGAAGACCGCGGACTCTGGCCAGTTCTCGTTTTTTACGGCTCATCCAGGTGTTACCAGGGGCGGGCATTACCATCACTCGAAAACCGAAAAGTTTCTGGTTATCAAAGGGATGGCACGTTTCAAGTTTAGAAACATCCTGACCGGGGCATTTTACGAAATTTGCACTAATGGTGAAAAGGCAGAAATTGTCGAAACAGTACCTGGATGGACTCATGACATTACTAATGTCGGAACTGACGATATGGTAGTCATGTTGTGGGCTAACGAAGTATTTGATCGGGAAAATCCGGATACCTACGCTTGTTCAGTAGGCGAAGGTGCGTAAGGTATAGTGAGATAACAATGCAGAAGCTAAAAGTCGTTACGGTTGTTGGAACTCGTCCTGAGATTATTCGCTTGTCTAGGGTCATGGCGAAGCTTGATCAGTACTGCGATCATGTACTTGTCCATACTGGACAGAATTATGATTACGAACTTAATGAAATATTTTTTCAGGACCTCGGTATAAGAAAGCCGGATTATTTTCTAAACGCCGCCGGGTCTTCCGGGGCTGAAACGATAGGGAATGTAATAATCGCAGTCGATCGTGTTCTGGGCGAAATAGATCCCGATGCGCTGCTCGTGCTGGGTGATACCAATAGTTGTATGGCGGTACTGCCTGCAAAACGGCGTAAGATACCGACCTTTCATATGGAAGCAGGCAATCGCTGTTTCGATATGCGTGTGCCTGAAGAGATAAATCGGCGCATTGTCGATCATACAGCTGATGTAAATTTGACCTATAGTACAATTGCGCGTGATTATCTCTTGCGTGAAGGACTTTCTCCAGACATGGTTATCAAGACTGGTAGCCCTATGTTCGAAGTTCTCGAGCACTATCGTGACGGGATCGAGTCCTCCGATATTCTTGAAAGGCTCGGGTTGAAAACAGAGCGGTTCTTTGTCGTGAGTGCGCACCGAGAGGAAAACATAGATTCGGATAAGAATTTCTTGAAGTTGGTTTCTATGCTCAACGCTGTGGCAGAAAAGTACTCGCTGCCCGTCATCGTATCAACTCACCCTAGAACAAAAAAGAGAATTGAGGCGACGGAGGCAAAGTTTCACGAGGGTATTAAACTGCTGAAACCCCTCGGCTTTAAGGATTACAATAAACTGCAAATTACAGCCAAGGCAGTTATTTCTGACAGTGGGACCATCAGTGAGGAGTCTTCAATACTGAATTTTCCCGCTTTGAATATTCGTGAGGCTCATGAACGCCCAGAAGGCATGGAAGAGGCTGTGGTGATGATGGTCGGACTGGATTCGGATCGAGTACTACAAGCACTCGAGGTGTTGGAGGGACAGAGGCGCGACGCAGAGCGCATGTTACGCTTGGTCGCTGACTATAGCATGCCCAACGTTTCTGAAAAGATTGTTCGCATAGTTCATAGCTATCGGGACTATGTCATGCGAACTGTCTGGAAAAAATATTAACTTGAGGCGTGGAGTTGATGGCAAGGATATTTGTGGTTTCTGAGTATGTCGGTGCCAATCAGAACTCCACGGGATACTATTGGGAGAAGATAATAGGAAAGATGCAGCGGGAGTTTGGTGGGCTAACCGTAATTTTCCCGCTGACCGCAGGTGAAACCCCGCCTGTGGTTTCACCTTCCGTTGATCAAGAATGCTTTAAGTTTCCGAGGAGCAATAAGAATAGGCTCCTTTCTAGAGGATTAGCGCAGATTTTTCAGGCGTTTCTGTTCTCAGTAAAATTGACTTCTCGTGCCAGACGAGGAGATGTGGTATTGAGTGGAACCAACCCTGCTCTTCTACTGATGACGTTTCCCTTGCTAAGGTATGCCCTCGGTTTCAAGTGGGTGCTGCTGGTGCATGATGTGTTTCCCGAGAACTTGGTGCCGGCGGGCGTTCTGAAGAAAGATAGTATTGCCTACCGGCTTCTACGTCGTCTCTTTTCTTTCATTTACTCATCCGCTGATCGTCTAGTCGTAATAGGGCGCGATATGGAAGCTCTTATGAAAGAGAAGGTGAATGACCCGCGATCTTTGGTCTTTATTTCGAATTGGGCCTGTGAGAAAGAGGTTTTCCCAGTACCGAGAGAGGATGCTCCTTTTATCAATATTCCTGAATGGAAAGGTAAAAGGGTTTTCCAATTTTTTGGTAATGTCGGCCGATTACAAGGTATAGAAAACATACTTTCTGCTATTCAGTTGGTTAAAAACGAGAAGGCGGCTTTTGCTTTTATTGGAGATGGTGCCTTGGTCGACAGTGTAAAAAAACACGCGCTGGAAGATCAGTGTGCTCGGTTGAGGTATTTTGGAAGGCTGCCATTAGCCGAAAAGAATTTTGGTTTGGCTGCCTGTGACGTTGCCTTAGTTACCTTAGAAGAAGGAATGTTCGGGCTTGGGGTTCCCAGCAAGGCATATTTCTCCATGGCAGCAGACAAACCGATTCTAGCTGTCATGGAAAAAGGGGCTGAAATCTCCCGTATAATAGATGAGACCGGAATCGGTTGGAACTGTCCGCCGAATGATCCGGTTGCTTTGGCAAGATTGATCGATGAGATTTGTGAACTCGACTTGTCTAGTTTAGGCGGAGTCCCGCGGAGTGTCCTTCAGCAAAATTATTCTGAATATATTTCATTGGAAAAATTCGCTGCCTGTGTTCGACCGCTTCTGTCTGAGTCGAAAATATGATGAAGGTGCTGGTAACCGGGGCTAGCGGTTTTGTCGGGAGTGCGCTTTGCAGGTCGCTTGCTGCCGGCCCCTTTCAGGTTGTCGGACAAGTACGATCCCTGTGCAATCCTGTTACGGGGGTTGAGTATGTTCGAGCGGAGCTGAAAGAGAGCACTAAACTTGATGCTGCGCTGCGGGGTGTTGAATGTGTAGTTCATCTAGCTGGACGAGCCCATATCTTTGGAAGGCAGCGTGATTCACTAGATATTTTTCGGAAGGTGAATCGCGATGCTACTCTGGCGCTTGCTCGGCAGGCGATCGAAGCATCTGTAAAGCGTTTCATTTTTGTTAGTTCTATTGGTGTAAATGGCGCTTTAACCAAAGAAAAGCCCTTCGATGAGAACTCCAAGCCGGCTCCTCATGCAGAATATGCGATTTCAAAGTTTGAGGCTGAAGTAGCGCTTCGGGAGCTTTTCAAGCAGTCCTCAACAGAACTTGTTATCGTCAGGCCTCCACTCGTTTACGACTGGAATGCTCCTGGAAATTTCTCGCGATTGTTGAAGCTGGTTGCTTCGGGACTTCCTCTTCCATTTGGTTGCATAGATAACCGACGAAGTTTTGTTTCTCTGGATAATTTAGTTGACTTTCTAGCTTGCTGTATGACGCACCCTTCTGCTGCCGGCGAACTGTTTTTGGTATCCGATGGTCAGGAGATTTCTACCAAGCAACTGGTGACTGCGCTTGCTGCGGGAATGGGGCGTCGCCCCATCATGTGGCCTGTTCCTAGGTTTATTCTGAGGTTTCTTAAATTAGTAGGAAAGGGTGGGTTATACACTCAGTTATGCTGCTCACTAGAGGTCGACTCGTCGAAAGGCAGGCTTTTGCTTGGTTGGGAACCCCGCAAGAGCACCCTTTCCGCGTTGGAAGATGTTGGTAGAATATATGTCAAACGTACTGAATGATTATCTGCAGGCGCTTTGCTACTAGCATGGCGTACCACGCAGAACAATCGAATAGAACCCTGTTGAAGGGGTGAGAGTATTTTTGGGGATAAATTTATAAATGGAAGAATGGTATTTGTTACTCGCTGCAGCTGGGGTTTCGGGACTGCTTACAGGCCTCTTGCGTCGTTATGCCTTAGCGAGGAGCTTACTTGACACCCCTAACTCTCGAAGTTCCCATGTCGTTCCCACTCCACGCGGAGGAGGGGTCGCCATTGTAGTTACTTTTTGTCTCATGCTGCCTATTTGGGCTGTACTGGGAAATATCTCATGGGCCGTGTCCTGGGCTTTACTTCTCGCTGGCGGCGGGGTTGCCATTATTGGATTCATGGATGATCACGGTCATATCGCCGCACGCTGGCGTCTGCTGGGACATTTTAGTGCAGCCTTGGTCTCATTGTACTTTTTGAATGGCATACCACCATTTCAGATTGTTGGTGTCAGTTGGGACCTGGGGTGGTTCGGAGGACTTCTCTTTGCTTTCTATCTCGTGTGGTTGCTGAATCTCTATAACTTCATGGATGGGATCGATGGACTTGCTAGCCTTCAGGCCATTTTTGTCTGTGTTGGTGGGGCATTATTATACTGGCTGAATGGCCAACTGACGCAGGCTTTGCTCCCCTTATCGCTAGCTTTTGCCGTTTTTGGATTCTTGTTCTGGAATTTTCCACCCGCAAAAATTTTCATGGGAGATGCGGGTAGTGGTTTTCTGGGGATTGTTTTAGGAATTCTTTCCATTCATGCCATGTGGATGAATACGAATTTTTTCTGGGCATGGTTGGTCCTGTTAGGCGTTTTCATCGTCGATGCGACCTATACCCTGATTCGTCGCTTGCTGAGAGGGGACAAGGTGTATGAGGCTCATCGAAGCCATGCCTATCAATACGCAAGCCGATACTATGGAAAGCATGCTCCTGTTACGATTGGCGTCACGGCATTGAACGTCATCTGGCTCCTCCCTATAGCCTTGTTGGTCGGGAGTGGGTCTCTAGAGCCTTTGATGGGCATCGTCATAGCCTACGTCCCTCTCGTTTTTCTGGCAGTGAGGTTCAAGGCGGGTAAGCTAGAGTCGTCCGCTCAGGCCTAAAGGAGTAGGGGAATGCTAGATCGTTTAAGAGTAAAGTTGTTATCCATGCCTCGTCGCTGGAAACGTTTGCTTCAAGTGGCTACGGATATCCTTCTGGTATGGCTGTCTCTGTGGCTCGCTTTTGTGGTCCGTCTAGGCACAGACGATATGATCGACGTGTTCGGCGAGCATGCATGGCTTTTCATCACTGCGCCGGTCATCGCCATTCCACTATTCATTCGCTTCGGCATGTATCGCGCGGTGATGCGCTATCTCGGTAACGACGCATTGATCGCCATCGCCAAGGCGGTGACCATCTCGGCTCTGGTGCTGTCGCTGGTGGTGTACTGGTATCGTGGCGCGCCGGCGCCGGTGCCGCGTTCCCTGGTGTTCAACTACTGGTGGTTGAGCATGCTGCTGATCGGCGGCTTGCGTCTGGCCATGCGCCAGTATTTCATGGGCGACTGGTACTCTGCTGTGCAGTCGGTACCATTTCTCAACCGCCAGGATGGCCTGCCCAGGGTGGCTATCTATGGCGCGGGGGCGGCCGGCAACCAGTTGGTTGCGGCGTTGCGTCTCGGTCGGGCGATGCGTCCGGTGGCGTTCATCGATGACGACAAGCAGATCGCCAACCGGGTCATTGCCGGTCTGCGGGTCTATACCGCCAAGCATATCCGCCAGATGATCGACGAGACGGGCGCGCAGGAGGTTCTCCTGGCGATTCCTTCCGCCACTCGGGCCCGGCGCCGAGAGATTCTCGAGTCCCTGGAGCCGTTCCCGCTGCACGTGCGCAGCATGCCCGGCTTCATGGACCTGGCCAGCGGCCGGGTCAAGGTGGACGACCTGCAGGAGGTGGACATCGCTGACCTGCTGGGGCGCGACAGCGTCGCACCGCGCAAGGAGCTGCTGGAACGGTGCATCCGCGGTCAGGTGGTGATGGTGACCGGGGCGGGCGGCTCTATCGGTTCGGAACTCTGTCGGCAGATCATGAGTTGTTCGCCTAGCGTGCTGATCCTGTTCGAGCACAGCGAATACAACCTCTATAGCATCCATCAGGAACTGGAGCGTCGGATCAAGCGCGAGTCGCTTTCGGTGAACCTGTTGCCGATCCTCGGTTCGGTGCGCAATCCCGAGCGCCTGGTGGACGTGATGCGTACCTGGAAGGTCAACACCGTCTACCATGCGGCGGCCTACAAGCATGTGCCGATCGTCGAGCACAACATCGCCGAAGGCGTTCTCAACAACGTGATAGGCACCTTGCATGCGGTGCAGGCCGCGGTGCAGGTCGGCGTGCAGAACTTCGTGCTGATTTCCACCGACAAGGCGGTGCGGCCGACCAATGTGATGGGCAGCACCAAGCGCCTGGCGGAGATGGTCCTTCAGGCGCTCAGCAACGAATCGGCGCCGGTGCTGTTCGGCGACCGGAAGGACGTGCATCACGTCAACAAGACCCGTTTCACCATGGTCCGCTTCGGCAACGTCCTCGGTTCGTCCGGCTCGGTCATTCCGCTGTTCCGCGAGCAGATCAAGCGCGGCGGCCCGGTGACGGTCACCCACCCGAGCATCACCCGTTACTTCATGACCATTCCCGAGGCGGCGCAGTTGGTCATCCAGGCCGGTTCGATGGGGCAGGGCGGAGATGTATTCGTGCTGGACATGGGGCCGCCGGTGAAGATCCTGGAGCTCGCCGAGAAGATGATCCACCTGTCCGGCCTGAGCGTGCGTTCCGAGCGTTCGCCCCATGGTGACATCGCCATCGAGTTCAGTGGCCTGCGTCCTGGCGAGAAGCTCTACGAAGAGCTGCTGATCGGTGACAACGTGAATCCCACCGACCATCCGATGATCATGCGGGCCAACGAGGAACACCTGAGCTGGGAGGCCTTCAAGGTCGTGCTGGAGCAGTTGCTGGCCGCCGTGGAGAAGGACGACTACTCGCGGGTTCGCCAGTTGCTGCGGGAAACCGTCAGCGGCTATGCGCCTGACGGTGAAATCGTCGACTGGATCTATCGCCAGAGGCGGCGAGAACCCTGAGTCATCGTTCTCCGGAAAAGGCCGCCTAGCGGCCTTTTTTGTTTTCTCCGTACGATGTTTCCGGTGCCGGACCAGGAAGCGACTGCTTTGCTGGGGCTGTCGATCCAGGTGCGTTCCACGGCGATAAGGTGGTTTCGTGGATGGGCATGAAGCCCTCTACGTGGTCATTCATCTCTGAAGGAGTGCACCCATGCACCTAATCAAATCCGCTCTGCTTCTCATCCTGTTCGCCTGTCTTCCGTTTTCGGCTTCCGCCGCACCGGTCGCCGTCGCCAAGAATCCGCTGGCCGCAACGACACCTGCGACGACCGTGTCGCCGGGGGAGCAGGTCAATATCAATACGGTCGATGAGGCCGCCCTGATACGGGGGCTCAACGGTGTCGGCGAGGCCAAGGCCAGGGCGATCCTCGAGTATCGTGCGGCCCATGGTCCGTTCGTCTCGGTGGATCAACTGCTGGAAGTGAAAGGGGTAGGCCCGGCGTTGCTGGAGAAGAACCGGTCGCGGATCGTCATCGAGTGAGGTGCGACTGAAGGGGCGAACTTTCGTCACGATAACGAAAAAGCCCCCGGCATGTGCCGAGGGCTTTGAATTTGGCTCCGCGACCTGGACTCGAACCAGGGACCCAATGATTAACAGTCATTTGCTCTACCGACTGAGCTATCGCGGAACAGCGAGGCGTATGTTACTGATTAAAAAGGGGAAGTCAAGCCTCTCCAGATGACTTCCCCTTTTTCCCTACAGGACCTGGATGATGGCCTTGGTGATGGTCTCCAGGTTCGATTTGTTCAGCGCGGCGACGCAGATACGGCCGGTGCTGACGGCATAGATACCGAACTCGGTCTTCAGGCGCTCGACCTGGTCGGCGGTCAGGCCGGAATAGGAGAACATGCCACGCTGGCGACCGACGAAGCTGAAGTCGCGCTTGGCGCCGTGGGCTGCCAGTTGCTCGACCAACGCCAGGCGCATGTCGCGGATGCGGTCGCGCATCTCGCCCAGTTCCTGCTCCCAGAGGGCCCGCAGTTCCGAGCTGTTGAGCACGGAGGAGACGACGCTGGCGCCGTGGGTCGGTGGGTTCGAATAGTTGGTGCGGATCACCCGCTTCACCTGGGACAGCACGCGGGCCGATTCATCGCGGCTTTCGGTCACGATCGAGAGGGCGCCGACGCGTTCGCCATAGAGCGAGAAGGATTTGGAGAACGAGCTGGAAACGAAGAAGCTCAGGCCCGACTGGGCGAACAGGCGCACCGCGGCGGCGTCTTCCTCGATGCCGTTGCCGAAGCCCTGGTAGGCGATGTCGAGGAACGGCACGTGGCCCTTGGCCTTGAGCACGTCCAGCACCTGTCTCCAGTCGTCCAGCTCGAGATCGACGCCGGTCGGATTATGGCAGCAGGCGTGCAGGACCACGATCGAACGGGCCGGCAGGGCATTCAGGTCTTCCAGCAGGCCGGCGCGGTTCACGCCATTGCTGGTGGCGTCGTAATAGCGGTAGTTCTGCACCGGGAAGCCGGCGGCTTCGAACAGTGCGCGGTGGTTTTCCCAGCTCGGGTCGCTGATGGCCACGGTGGCGTCGGGCAGCAGGCGCTTGAGGAAGTCGGCGCCGAGCTTGAGGGCGCCGGTGCCGCCGACGGCCTGGGTCGTGACCACGCGGCCGGCGGCCAGCAGCTCGGATTCGTTACCGAACAGCAGTTTCTGTACGCCCTGGTCGTAGGCGGCGATCCCTTCGATCGGCAGGTAGCCGCGCGGCGCGTGGGCCTCGATGCGGGCCTTCTCGGCAGCCTGCACGGCACGCAACAGCGGAATGCGCCCCTCCTCGTTGTAGTACACGCCCACGCCCAGGTTGATCTTGCCCGGACGGGTATCGGCGTTGAAGGCTTCGTTCAGGCCAAGGATGGGATCACGCGGTGCCATTTCGACGGCAGAAAACAGACTCATTTTGCGGCTGCTCGGAGTGTGAAGAGAGGAGGGCAACGCAACCCGTTATGCGGGGGCGCAAAGGGTTGCGCAAACGGGGGGTTATTATAGACACCCCTTGATGCATGCGGCGACATTTAGGTGCATGCTTTCAGCTATTTCTGACGCCGGATTTTCCTTGGCGTCACAGCTCCCTGCGAGGTTTTTCATGGATACGTTCCAACTCGACTCGCGCTTCAAGCCCGCCGGCGACCAGCCGGAAGCCATCCGGCAGATGGTCGAGGGGCTGGAGGCGGGGCTTTCGCACCAGACCCTGCTGGGGGTGACGGGCTCTGGCAAGACTTTCAGCATCGCCAACGTGATTGCCCAGGTGCAGCGCCCGACCCTGGTCCTGGCGCCAAACAAGACCCTGGCGGCCCAGCTCTACGGGGAGTTCAAGACGTTCTTCCCGCACAATTCCGTGGAGTACTTCGTTTCCTACTACGACTACTACCAGCCGGAGGCCTACGTACCGTCTTCCGATACCTATATCGAGAAGGACTCCTCGATCAACGACCATATCGAGCAGATGCGCCTGTCGGCGACCAAGGCGCTGCTCGAGCGTCCGGATGCGATCATCGTCGCCACCGTGTCGTCCATCTACGGCCTCGGTGATCCCGCGTCCTACCTGAAGATGGTCCTGCACCTGGACCGCGGCGACCGCATCGACCAGCGCGAACTGTTACGGCGACTGACCAGCCTGCAGTACACCCGCAACGACATGGATTTCGCCCGTGCGACTTTCCGTGTGCGTGGCGATGTGATCGACATCTTCCCGGCCGAATCCGATCTCGAGGCGATTCGTGTCGAGTTGTTCGACGACGAGGTGGAAAGCCTCTCGGCCTTCGATCCGCTCACCGGCGAGGTGATCCGCAAGCTGCCGCGCTTCACCTTCTACCCCAAGAGCCACTACGTGACTCCGCGCGAGACGCTGCTGGAGGCGGTCGACCAGATCAAGGCCGAACTCAAGGAACGCCTGGACTACCTGCGCAACAGCAACAAGCTGGTGGAAGCGCAGCGCCTGGAGCAGCGCACCCGTTTCGACCTGGAGATGATCCTCGAACTGGGCTATTGCAACGGCATCGAGAACTACTCGCGCTATCTTTCCGGGCGGGCCCCCGGCGAGCCGCCGCCGACGCTCTATGACTACCTGCCGGCCAACTCGCTGCTGGTTATCGACGAATCGCACGTCAGCGTTCCGCAGGTCGGCGCGATGTTCAAGGGCGACCGCTCGCGCAAGGAGACCCTGGTGGAATACGGTTTCCGCCTGCCTTCGGCGCTGGACAACCGGCCGCTGCGCTTCGAAGAGTGGGAGGCGGTGAGTCCGCAGACCATCTTCGTCTCCGCCACCCCGGGCCCCTACGAGGCGGAACATGCCGGGCGGATCATCGAGCAGGTGGTGCGTCCCACCGGGCTGGTCGATCCGGAGATCGAGGTACGCCCGGCGATGACCCAGGTGGATGACCTGCTCTCGCAGATCCGCCAGCGGGTGGCCAAGGACGAGCGGGTGCTGGTGACTACCCTGACCAAGCGCATGGCCGAAGACCTCACCGATTATCTCGGCGATCACGACGTGCGGGTGCGCTACCTGCACTCGGACATCGATACCGTCGAGCGAGTGGAGATCATCCGCGACCTGCGCGCCGGTGCGTTCGACGTGCTGGTGGGGATCAACCTGCTGCGCGAAGGCCTGGACATGCCCGAGGTGTCGCTGGTGGCGATCCTCGACGCGGACAAGGAAGGCTTCCTGCGCTCGGAGCGCTCGCTGATCCAGACCATCGGTCGTGCCGCGCGCAACCTGCACGGCAAGGCGATCCTCTACGCCGACAACGTCACCGGCTCGATGCAGCGTGCGATCGACGAGACCGAGCGGCGTCGGGCCAAGCAGATCGCGTTCAACCAAGCCCATGGCATCGTGCCCAAGGGGGTGCGCAAGGATATCAAGGACATTCTCGAAGGCGCCGTGGTGCCCGGCGCGCGCGGCAAGCGCAAGGGCGTGGCCAAGGTGGCGGAGGAGAGCGGGCGCTACGAGAACGAACTGCGCTCGCCGAGCGAGATCAGCAAGCGCATCCGCCAACTGGAGGAAAAGATGTACCAGTTGGCCCGCGACCTGGAGTTCGAGGCGGCGGCGCAACTGCGCGACGAGATCCAGACGCTGCGCGAGCGCCTGGTCAACGTCTGAACCTCAGTGAGCCCCGGCGTCGGCGCGGGCGCCGATGCCGGCCGGCAGCGAGCGGGTCAGCAGCACCGCGAGCATGCTCACTGCGAGCACCATGCCGATGACATGGAAAGCATCGTTGTAGGCCATGATCATCGCCTGCTGGTGGGTGATCTCGCTGAGTTTGCCCAGCGCCGCCTGCTGGCTGCCCAGTTGCGCGGCGAGTTGCGCGAGGCGTTCGTCGACCTGCGGGTTGGTCGGCACCAGGGCTTCGCGCAGATAGTCGAAGTACACCTTGGCGCGACTGTCGAGCAGGGTCGCGAGCAGGGCGATGCCGATGGCGCCGCCGAGGTTGCGCAGGATGTTGAACAGGCTCGAGGCCGAGCCGGCATCCTGTGGCTGCAGGTAGGCGGTGGCGATCAGCGAAATGGTCACCATGATCATCGGCTGGCCGAGGGCGCGCAGTAGCTGGATCTGGTTGAACTGCGGTCCGGCGAAGTCCGGGTTGAGCACTCCGGAGAAGAAGCTGGCAAGGCCGAACAGGCCGAAGCCGGCGGCGCAGAGCAGGCGCGGCGAGACCAGCTTCATCAACTTCGGGACCAGCGGGATCAGGAACAGCTGGGGAATGCCCATCCACATGATCACCTCGCCGATCTGCATGGCGTTGTAGCCCTGGATTTGTGCCAGGTACAGCGGCAGTACATAGATCGAGCCGTACAGACCCATGCCCAGACCGATGCTGGAAATGCTCGCGAGGCCGAAGTTGCGGTTGCGCAGGATGCCCAGGTCGATCAGCGGGTTCGGCCGCGACAGTTGCAGGATGACGAACAGGACCAGGCTGAACAGGGCGACGCTGCCGAGGCTGACGATCAGTTGCGACTCCAGCCAGTCCTTGCGGTGACCTTCCTCGAGGAAGACCTGCAGGCAGCCCAGGCCGATGCCGAGGGTGACGATGCCGGCGTAGTCGGTACTCTTCAGCAGTTCCCAGTGCGGCGCCTTTTTCTCCAGGCCGTAGAGCAGCCCGGCGATCATCAACAGGCCCGGCGGCACGTTGATATAGAAGATGTATTCCCAGCCGAAGTTTTCCGTCAGCCAGCCTCCCAGGGTCGGTCCGATGGAGGGCGCGAAGGTGGCGGTGATGGCGAACAGCGCCATGCCCTTCGGACGGTGGTGTTCCGGCAACTTGACCAGGGCCAGGGTGAACGCCAGCGGAATCAGCGCGCCGCCGGTGAAACCCTGCATGGCGCGGAACACGATCATGCTTTCCAGGTTCCAGGCGAACGAGCAGAGCAGCGAGGACACCAGGAAGCCCACCGAGATCATCACCGCCAGGCGCCGTGCCGAGAGCAGCTGCACCAGCCAGGCGGTCATCGGGATCATGATGATCTCCGCCACCAGATAGGAGGTGGAGATCCACGAGCCTTCCTCGAGGGTCGCCGCCAGCGCGCCCTGGATGTCCTTCAGTGAGGAGTTGGTGATCTGGATGTCGAGCACCGCCATGAATGCGCCGAGCATGGCGCTGAGCACCGCGATCCAGTCGCGCCGGGTCGGTTCGCCAAGCGGCCGGGCCAGCGCCTCAGCGGTCACGGAGCTCGACCTCGGCTTCGACGGACATGCCGGGGCGGATGCGGCCATGCAACGGGTTGTCGGCCTCGAACACGATCTTCACCGGGATGCGTTGCACCACCTTGGTGAAGTTTCCGGTGGCGTTGTCCGGTGGCAGCAGGCTGAACTGCGCGCCGGAAGCGGCAAACAGGCTATCGATGCGGCCGTCGATAGGCGTGTCGGGGAAGGCGTCGAAGGTCAGGCGCGCCTTCTGCCCGTCGCGCATGCGGCCGACCTGGGTCTCCTTGAAGTTGGCCTGGACCCAGATGTCTTCGTCCGGCACCAGTGACAGCAAATGGGTACCAACCTGCACGTACTGGCCGTTGCGTGCGCTGCGCTGGCCGACCAGGCCGTTGATCGGCGAATGGATCAGGGTGCGTGACAGGTTGATTTCGGCTTGCGCCAGTTCGGTTCGGGCGCTGGCGATCTGCGCTTCCAGGCGCTTGATCTCGGCGCCCAGGGTGTCGCGCTGGACGCGTTGTGCCTCGAGGTCGGCGCGGGCCTTGGCCAGTTGCGAGCGGGCCACGTGGTTGTCGGCGGTGAGGGTGGTGACCCGTTCCTCGGAAACGTAGCCGGGCTTGCGCAGGGCTTCGGCGCGGTTCAGGTCGATCTGTGCGCGGCCGAGGGTTGCCTGGCTGGCGTTGACGTCGGCGGCGCTGGCGGCGATCAGGCTGCCCTGCTGCACCAGCTTGCTGCGCGCCTGGGCCAGTTCCGCCTCGCGGGTGGCCAGCGCGGCCTGGGCGCGCTCGACGGCCAGCTTGAAGTCGGCGTCTTCCAGGCGTACCAGTAGCTGCCCCTTGTCCACGTGCTGGTTGTCGCGCACCAGGACTTCCTCGACCCGCGCGCCCAACTGGCTGGCCACCCGCGTGATCTCGCCCTGGACGTAGGCGTTGTCGGTGCTTTCCACGTGGCGGCCGATGAACCACCAGTGGAGGAAGAAGGCCAGGGCGATCAGGCCGACGGCCACCAGGAAGACGGTCAGGCGACGTTTGAGTTGGGCGGGCATGGGTGGAGTGTTCCGTCGGCAAAATTCGGCCAATCTAGCAGTGTTCCGCCGGACGTTATAGGCGCTACACTTCGGACTCTTTGTTGCTTATAGGGAACAATAATGGGGCTTGATGATGCGCTGATCTTCACCCGCGTGGTGGAGTACCACAGCTTCACCCAGGCCGCGCAGAGCCTGGGCATGCAGAAGTCCACGGTGAGCCGGCGCATCGCCCTGCTGGAGGAGCGCCTGGGCGTGCGCCTGCTCAATCGCACCACCCGCAAGTTGCGCCTGACCGAAGTAGGGCAGGCCTACTACGAGCGCTGCCGGCAGATCATGCACGATTTCGCCGAGGCCGAGCAGGCGGTCATGCAGCTGCAGCAGGCGCCGTCGGGATTGCTGCGGATCACCTCGCCGATAGAGTTCGGCCAGATGTTCCTCGCCAGCCTGCTGGGCGACTTCATGCGCCAGTACCCGCAGATCACCGCCGAGGTCGAGCTGGCCTCGCGCAGCGTCGATCCGCTGCAGGAGGGCGTCGACATCGTGATCATGGTCGGCCAGCCGGAGGATTCCACCCTGGTGGCCCGTCGCCTGCTCTCTACCAGCCGCTGGCTCTGCGCCAGCCCCGACTACCTGGCGGCGCACGGCACGCCGACATCGGTGGCCGAGCTTGCCGGGCATCGCGCGGTCCTTCTGTCCACCGACTCCCAGCGCTACTGGCCGCTTTCCGGAGACAGCCTGCCCTGCCAGCGGGTGCTGTCCTGCAACAACATCACCTTCGCCCGCGAGGCGGTGGTCGCCGGTGCCGGCATTGCCGCGCTACCGGCGCTGATCTGTGCGGAGAGCGTGCACAGCGGGCGTCTGGTGCGTTTGCTGGCGGACGTGCCGTTGCCGGTTGGCGAACTGTATGCGGTCTATCCTTCGCGGCGTTTCCAGGCGATGAAGGTCAAGGCCTTCCTCGATTTCCTGATCAGCCGCCTGCCGGCCGACACCGGTCGTTTACTGGAGCCGGAGGCGGCCCGCCTGATAACATCGCGCCCCTGAATTTCCGTTTTAACTTCCGCTTGGCAAGAGAGTCTCCATGACCACTGTTCGTACTCGCATCGCCCCGTCGCCGACGGGCGACCCGCACGTCGGTACCGCATACATCGCGCTGTTCAACCTGTGCTTCGCGCGTCAGCACGGCGGTCAGTTCATCCTGCGCATCGAGGACACCGACCAGCTGCGTTCGACGCGGGAGTCCGAGCAGCAGATCTACGACGCCCTGCGCTGGCTCGGCATCGAGTGGGACGAGGGCCCGGACGTCGGCGGCCCGCATGGCCCGTACCGGCAGAGCGAGCGCGGGCACATCTACAAGAAGTATTCGGACGAACTGGTCGAGAAGGGCCATGCCTTCACCTGCTTCTGCACGCCCGAGCGCCTCGATGCGGTTCGCGCCGAACAGATGGCGCGCAAGGAAACCCCGCGCTACGACGGCCACTGCATGCACCTACCGAAGGATGAGGTGCAGCGCCGCGTCGCCGCCGGCGAGTCCCATGTCACCCGCATGAAGGTGCCGACCGAGGGTGTCTGCGTGGTGCCGGACATGCTCCGCGGCGATGTCGAGATTCCGTGGGATCGCATGGACATGCAGGTGCTGATGAAGGCCGACGGCCTGCCCACCTACTTCCTCGCCAACGTGGTCGACGACCACCTGATGGGCATCACCCACGTCCTGCGCGGCGAAGAGTGGCTGCCGTCGGCGCCCAAGCTGATCAAGCTCTACGAGTATTTCGGCTGGGAGCAGCCGCAGCTGTGCTACATGCCGCTGCTGCGCAACCCGGACAAGAGCAAGCTGTCCAAGCGCAAGAACCCGACCTCTATCACCTTCTACGAGCGCATGGGCTACCTGCCGCAGGCGCTGCTCAACTACCTCGGGCGGATGGGCTGGTCGATGCCGGACGAGCGCGAGAAATTCACCCTCGCCGAGATGATCGAGCATTTCGACCTGTCGCGCGTCTCCCTGGGCGGACCGATCTTCGACCTGGAGAAGCTCTCCTGGCTGAACGGGCAGTGGATCCGCGAGCAGTCCGTGGAGGAGTTCGCCCGTGAGGTGCAGAAGTGGGCGTTGAATCCCGAATACCTGATGAAGATCGCTCCGCACGTGCAGGGACGGGTGGAGAACTTCAGCCAGATCGAGCCGCTGGCCGGATTCTTCTTCAGCGGCGGGGTGCCGCTGGACGCTTCGCTGTTCGAACACAAGAAGCTCGATCCGACCCAGGTCCGCCAGGTCCTGCAACTGGTGCTGTGGAAACTCGAATCCCTGCGCCAGTGGGAGAAGGAACGCATCACCGGCTGCATCCAGGCTGTCGCCGAGCACCTCCAGCTCAAGCTGCGCGACGTGATGCCGCTGATGTTCCCGGCCATCACCGGGCATGCCAGCTCGGTTTCGGTGCTGGACGCCATGGAGATTCTTGGCGCCGACCTGTCGCGCTATCGCTTGCGCCAGGCCCTGGAGCTGCTGGGCGGGGCGTCGAAAAAGGAAACCAAGGAGTGGGAGAAGATCCGCGACGCCATTCCCGGCTGACCGGCTTTCTTCCACAGTCGATGACGAGGCCCGCCCAGTTGCGGGCCTCGTTTTTTGGGGAGGGGAGGTAAGTGATTGTTCTTCCGGTAAAATTTTTTAGGTTTCGATGAAAAATAATGTTGACAGCCTCAAGCCTCGCCCTTAGTATGCGCCCCGTCTTCACGACGAACTCAACGAAGTGAAGCGATCCAGCGGTACTTTGGGGCTATAGCTCAGCTGGGAGAGCGCTTGCATGGCATGCAAGAGGTCGACGGTTCGATCCCGTCTAGCTCCACCAAATTGCCGGGAATACGCGGTTGGTTTTGCGGATTCCTACGAAGGTTTCGTCCCCTTCGTCTAGTGGCCTAGGACACCGCCCTTTCACGGCGGTAACAGGGGTTCGAGTCCCCTAGGGGACGCCACTTCATGTTCATCCGTCCCAGCAATGGATGAGCGTGTCGATGACCGGAAGGTTGTCGAAGCGATCGGAAGATCGCCCGCCTGATGGCGAATTCGGGGCTATAGCTCAGCTGGGAGAGCGCTTGCATGGCATGCAAGAGGTCGACGGTTCGATCCCGTCTAGCTCCACCACATTCCAAGGCCAGCATCGCTGGCCTTACTTTTCGAAGGTTTCATTGTCCCCTTCGTCTAGTGGCCTAGGACACCGCCCTTTCACGGCGGTAACAGGGGTTCGAGTCCCCTAGGGGACGCCACTTTTTCCCGCTCTGCGGGGCTCTATAGGGCCATTCCGAATTGGAATGGCCCTTTTGTTTTTTCCCTTTTCGAATTTCCTGACAGACGGTCCGGCCGTACGCTTGCCGATTTTTATTATGCATATAATATTTCACTCATAATATTTTCGGAGATCGACATGAGCGACAAGAAAACCCAGACCCGTGCCCGCATCCTCGGTGCCGCCACCCAGGCCCTGCTCGAGCGGGGCGCCGTCGAGCCTAGCGTCGGGGAAGTGATGGGCGCGGCGGGGCTCACCGTCGGCGGCTTCTATGCACACTTCCAGAGCAAGGATGCGCTGATGCTCGAGGCGTTCGAGCAATTGCTCGGCAAGCGCCGCGAACTGCTCGGCGAACTCGACCCCGGATTGTCGGGAAAGGAGCGTCGGGCCTTGGCGGCCGCTTTCTACCTGTCGCGCAAGCATCGGGACGCACAGGTCGACGCCGGTTGTCCGCTGCCGGCGACCCTCGCCGAGGTGGCGCGCCTGCCGGAGGGGTTTCGCGAGGTCTTGAGCAGGCATGTCGAGATCATGGTCGCCAGCCTGGCGGAAAGTCCCGAGGAAACCGACGTCGCCCTGGCCGACCTGGTGTTGATGATTGGCGGTTTGGCGCTGGCCCGGGCATTGGGGCCGGGCGAGCTGTCCGACCGGGTTCTGCGTGCCGCCAAGCAGGCGGTGAACTGAGGAGGTGCGAGATGAGCAGCCTGACCTGGATTCGCGGTTTCAACGGGATGATCGGCCGCATCGCGCCGCGTTGGACGGCCGAGCGTATGCGTCGGGCGTTCATGATGCCTGGCGAGTGGCCGCCGAAGGATTGGGAGCTGCCGCTGCTGGCCAGCTCGGAGCGCGTCACTCTGCGCTTCGGGCTGTCGGTGTTGCGCTGGGGCGAGGGGCCGGCAGTCCTGCTGCTGCATGGCTGGGCCGGCAGGCCGACACAGTTCGCCCATCTGGTCGAGCAACTGGTCGGCGCGGGTTATTCGGTGTATGCCCTCGATGCGCCGGCCCATGGCCGCTCGCCGGGCAGGGAGGCGAACGTGGTGCTGTTCGCCCATGCCTTGCTGGAGGCCGCTGGCGAGTTGCCGCCGCTGCGTGCGGTGGTCGGTCATTCCCTGGGTGGCGCGGCGGCGTTGCTGGCGGCCCAGATGGGGCTGCGCAGCGAAGCGCTGGTGACGGTCTCGGCGCCGTCGCGGATTCTCGAACAGTTGCGCCTGTTCGCTCGTTTCGTCGGTTTGCCGGCCCTGGCTCGCTCGCATTTCATCCGCCTGGTCGAGCGTCAGGCGGGCATATCCGCGGCGTGCCTGGATGTGGCGCGCTACCGTCTGGAAATGCCCGGACTGGTGGTGCATGCCGACGACGACCCGCGCGTAGCGGTGGAAAATGCCGAGCGCATCCATGCCGCCTGGCCGGCCAGTCGCTTGCTGCGCCTGCCGGGCGGCGGCCACCACCGACTGCTCGGTGAGCGCAGGCTGAGCGAGTCGCTGCTGGCGCTGCTCGAGGAGCGTCCGGCGATGCGCGCTTGCCGGCGCGTGGAAAAGACGGCGAGCGCTTCCTGAGGCGCGTAGCAGAGGGGTTGTCGTTGTCCTGACCTCGGTTCTTCGGTAAAAAGCGCTGTGGCCCGCGCGGAGCGATCCGGCGGGGCGAGCCGTTTCGAATCGAGGAATGCCCATGACATTGCCGCTGGATCGGGTCCTGCTGCAGGCCAGCCCGGTATTGCCGGTGCTGGTGATCGAGGACGTGGCGCTGGCGCCCGACCTGGCGCGCGCGTTGTATGCGGGCGGCGTCACGGTGCTGGAAGTGACGCTGCGCACGCCGCAGGCGCTGGACGCGATCGCCGCCATCCATCGCGAGGTGCCCGAGGTCCTGCTGGGGGCGGGTACCCTGATTCACACCGAGCAGTTTCTCGAGGCACGCGACGCGGGCGCGCAGTTCGCCGTCAGCCCCGGATGCACGCCGCGCCTTGCCGCCGCCGCGGAGGATGCCGGCCTGCCATACCTGCCCGGGGTGATGACGCCTTCGGAAGTGTTGCTGGCGCTGGAGTACGGTTATCGCTCGCTGAAGCTGTTCCCGGCCGATGGCACTGCCAGCGTGAAAATGCTGAAAAGCCTGAAGGGGCCGTTCACCGGCATCCGCTTCTGCCCGACCGGCGGGGTCAACCTGGACAACCTGCTGAATTTCCTCCGCCTGCCCAATGTCGCCTGTGTCGGCGGCACCTGGCTGGCGCCGCCGAGCCTGATCCGGGCGCGGGCCTGGGATCAGATCACACAACTGGCCAGGGAAGCGCGCGAACTGGCCGGCAGCCTGGAGCAGCATTGATGAATTGGGACTACGCCGATCCGTTCGTGATCGACCTCAGGGTCCTCGCCGAGGACATCGACGGGCTCGGCCACGCGAACAACGCCGTCTACGTCAGTTGGTTGGAGCGCTGCGCCTGGCGCCACTCGCAGCGGCTGGGCCTGGACCTGGCCGAGTACCGCCGGCTGGACCGGGCGATGGCGGTGCTGCGCCACGAGATCGACTACCTGGCCGCGGCCTACGAGGGCGACGAACTGCAACTGGCGACCTGGATCGTCGAGTCCGACCAGCGCCTGCGGATGAACCGGCGCTTCCAGTTGGTACGCCCGGCGGATGGCGCCACGCTGCTGCGGGCGCAGACCACCTTCGTCTGCATCGAACTGTCCAGCGGCAAGCCGAAGCGGATGCCGGCGGAGTTCATCGACGGCTACGGCCAGGCTCTGCTCGCCGGGGCCTGACCCGTCGCGCGTCGGCCGGCAGGCATTCGCACTTTGTTCCGGGCGGCGGATTCTCTAGAATCCGCCGCCTGTCATTTTCGAGGTAGTGGTTCGTGCAAATCGCCCTGGCGCCGATGGAAGGTCTGGTGGATGAAATCCTCCGCGACGTGCTGACCCGCGTCGGCGGCATCGATTGGTGCGTCACCGAATTCATCCGCATCACCGATCGCCTGCTGCCGGCCACGGCTTTCCACAAGCTGGCGCCGGAGCTGCGCGACGGCAGCCGGACCCGCGCCGGGACGCCGATGCGTGTGCAGTTGCTCGGCTCCGATCCTGCGTGCCTGGCGGATAACGCCGCGTTCGCCTGTGAGCTGGGTGCCCCGGTGATCGACCTGAACTTCGGTTGTCCGGCCAAAACCGTGAACCGCTCGCGCGGCGGCGCGGTATTGCTCAAGGAGCCGGAGCTGATGCACGACATCGTCGCCGCCGTGCGTCGCGCGGTGCCGAGCGAGATTGCGGTGACCTCGAAGATGCGCCTGGGCTACGACAGTCCCGACGGCGCCCTGGATTGCGCGCGGGCCCTGGCCGACGGCGGCTCGGCCCATGTAGTGGTGCATGCCCGGACCAAGGTCGATGGCTACAGGCCGCCGGCGCACTGGGAGTGGGTGGCGCGGGTGGCCGAGGCGGTGCGCGTGCCGGTGTTCGCCAATGGCGAAGTGTGGACGCTCGACGACTACCTGCGTTGTCGCGAGGTCAGCGGGGTGGAGGACATCATGCTCGGTCGCGGCCTGGTCTCGCGTCCTGGCCTGGCTCGGCAGATCGCCGCCTGGCGCGATGGCGGCGAAATCCACGAGATGCCCTGGAGCGAGCTGTTGCCGCTGCTGCGCGACTTCTGGCTACAGGCCCGGCGCAAGCTCGCCCCGCGCTATGCCCCGGGGCGTCTCAAGCAGTGGCTGGGCATGCTCACGCGCACCTATCCCGAAGCCGTCGAGCTGTTCGCGCGGATTCGCCGGGAAAGCGATTGCGAAACCATCGACCGGCTGTTGCAGGTGTCGTTCAGCCAGGCGGCCTAGCTTGCGTAGCAGGCCTAGCGGCCGCCGCTGACATCGATGAAGGTGCCGGTGCTGTAGCTGGCTTCGTCCGACGCCAGCCAGAGAATCGCCCGCGCGACTTCCTCCGCCGTACCGCCGCGTCCTAGCGGTATGCCGCCCTTCAGGCGTTCGATACGGCCGGGCTCGCCGCCGCTGGCGTGGATCTCGGTATCGATCAGTCCGGGCCGCACCGCGTTGACCCGGATACCCTCCGCCGCCACTTCCCTGGCCAGCCCGATGGTCATGCTGTCGATGGCGCCCTTGGCGGCGGCATAGTCGATGTATTCGTTGGGCGATCCCAGCCGCGAGGCCATCGAGGATACGTTGACGATGCTGCCGCCGCGCCCGCCGTGGCGGGTCGACAGGCGCTTCACCGCCTCGCGGGCGCAGAGGAAGCTGCCGGTCACGTTGGTCGCGAATACCCTGTGCAGGCGCGCCGCGTCGATGTTTTCCAGGCGCGTCTGCGCTTCCAGCACGCCGGCGTTGTTGACCAGCACGTCGAGGCGGCCGAAACGTTCGTCGATGGCGGCGAACAGCCGCTCGACATCGCCTTCCTCGGCTACGTCGGCCGCCACCGCCAGGGCTTCGCCGCCCTGGCGCTCGATGCGCTGGCGCAGCGCTTCGGCGGCCTCGCGGTTGCGCAGATAGTTGAGGACGACCGCATAGCCGCGCTCGGCGGCGAGCAGAGCGGTGGCGGCGCCGATGCCGCGGCTGGCTCCGGTGATCAGCATGACGTTGCGCATGATGATGCTCCCCAGGTCAGTAGCGAGTGAAGGTCAGGTAGTCGGCGTCCCAGCCCAGGCCCTGCCAGAACAGGTTGGACAGCGGCGCGTCAAGGGCCGATTGCGCGCGGATCAGGCCGGCGCCCCGCGAGCGCAGGGCCTCCTCGGCGCTGCCCACCAGTTCCCGGGCCAGGCCCTGGCGGCGGGCCTGCGGCAGTACGTAGAGCTCTGCGATCTCTCCGACCCGTGCCTGACCGTCCTCGATCTGCCACAAGTGGGCGAGGACGAAACCGCGGGGATGCTGCTGGGCCTCCGCCAGCCAGAGCAAGCGGTTGCGCGAGGCGGCCAGGAGCAGTGCCTGGATCGCCTGTTGGTCGCCGGCATCCAGGGTTTCCCCGGCTTCGCGGACATTGGCTTGCCAGAGGGCGGCCACCGCGGGGACGTCGTCGGCGCTGGCCAGGCGAACCCGGTGTTGCTCTGGCGTCGCATCGAGCTCCTGGCCGACCCGCAGCAGGTTGCCGTCGGGATCGACCAGGGCGAATTCGCGCATACCCCAGGGCTGGTCTTCCAGGGCCGTGATGCGTGGAATCCCCTGGCCGCCCAGGCCGAGGGCCGCGGCCTGGCGATGCAGCGCCTGGGCGTCCTCCAGGCGCAGGTAGGCAGCGCTGCAATTGGTCTTCGGTTCGAGCGCTTCGAACAGCGACAGGTGCAGCTCCAGGGCGCCGCGCTGGAGGATGGCGTAGGTCGGATAGCGAGCGCCAAGGTGGAAGCCGAGGGACTGGTAGAAGGCGCTGGCGCTGTCCAGATCGCGGCAGGGGAAGGTCGGGATTGCGCGTTCCATGGCGACGGTTCTCGAAAGGATGAGTTTCGATCTGAGCACGACGAACGGTCGTTCTCAAGGCTCTTGAAATACTTCCGACGATCCCTATCTAGTTCGTGCGGGATGCCGAAGACGGGTTCCGCATCAGAGTACTTGCTGATAATTCAGGAGATTCGCAATGAGCAACGCTTTTTCCCTCGCCCCGCTGTTCCGTCATTCCGTAGGCTTCGATCGCTTCAACGATCTGTTCGAGTCGGCCCTGCGCAATGAGGCCGGGAGTACCTACCCGCCCTACAACGTCGAAAAGCACGGTGACGACGAGTATCGCATCGTCATCGCCGCCGCCGGCTTCCAGGAAGAAGACCTGGACCTGCAGGTCGAGCGCGGCGTGCTGACCGTCAGTGGCGGCAAGCGCGAGAAGTCCACGGACAACGTGACCTACCTGCACCAGGGCATCGCCCAGCGCGCCTTCAAGCTGTCGTTCCGCCTCGCCGACCATATCGAGGTCAAGGCGGCTTCGCTGGCCAACGGCCTGCTGAACATCGACCTGGTCCGGCTGGTTCCGGAAGAAGCCAAGCCGAAGCGTATCGCCATCAATGGCCAGCGCCCGGCACTGGACAACCAGTAACCGTCAGCGGTGATCGAAAAAAGGCGCCTTCGGGCGCCTTTTTTCATTTCGTTGCGCTATCGGCCCGGGGCTCTGCCGGTGTGCCGTCAGGCACCTCGTCCAGCAGGACGTCGAGGTCGACGGCGGCCGCCATCGCACGGTTGCCTTCGTCGCTGGGGTGCAGATGGTCGCCGGAGTCGTAGCGCGCGGCGAGCCGCGACGGCTGCTCCGGATCGCGCAATGCCGCGTCGAAGTCGATCACCGCATCGAAGGCGCCGGCATGACGGATCCACTCGTTAACCTGCCTGCGCAGGGCTTCCTTGGCGGGATGGTAATAATCGCTCAACGGCGTGCCGGGCAGTGCGCCCTCGAACGGCGTGAGGGTCGCGCCGACGACCCGGATACCCCGGTTGTGCGCCCGTTCGATCAATTGCCGGTAGCCGGCGATCAGCGCTTCCAGGGTGGGCGGTGCGGCATTCCGGGCAAAAGCGGTACCGGGCCAGGCAATGTCGTTGATGCCGAGCATCACCACCATGCTGCTTGCGCCTGGCTGGGCCAGTACGTCGCGGTCCAGACGTGCCAGCGCGCTCGCGCCCATGCCGTCGCTCAGCAGACGGGCGCCGGAAATCCCCGCATTGACCACGGCGACGCCATGCGGGGCCAGGCGTTCGGCGAGGAAGTCCGGCCAACGGCTGTTCCGGTCGAGGCTGGCGCTGGCTCCGTCGGTGATCGAGTCGCCGAGCGTCACCAGCGTCCGCGTTGCCGTTTCGGTTTCGACCAGGATACCTGTCAACAGCAGGCGCGCGGTGGTGCTCTGGCTGTCCGCCGCGTCCAGCTGCAATGCGTGGCTTTGGGTCTGCTCGCCGGCGACGATCCAGCCCGTCTGGCGGCCGTCCCAGTGGAAGGTTTCCATGGGCGTGGCGGCCGGCAGGTAGAGACTCACCAGCACCTGCGAGAGCGCGGCCACCGGCATCGCCACCGGATCGCTGAGTAGCGTGGCGCCGGGCGCGATGGTCGCCGTCCGGCGTCCGCCGAAGGTCACGTCATGCAGGCTGCCGGTGGCGACCGCGGCGCGCTCGGAACCGGGTTTGGCCAGGGTGGCCCGGCCGATCCGGATCGGGCGCTTTCCATAGGTATTTGCCAGGACGATGCGCACGCGCGTTCCTCCCAGGCTGATTCGCGCCAGTTGCCGCACCGTTTGGTCGTGCAGTTCGGCCGGCACGTTGCTGGGAAACAGGAAGTCCTCAGCCCAGACCGGCTGCGGGCTGGCCTGCCAACTGGCGGTCCAGGAAGCGGCCGGCGCGGCGCAGGCGTACAACAGGCTCGTCGCGAGCGCGAAGGCCCGGGTTGCGCTGGAGGTCGCGGCGGGAAGTCTTTCGATGGGTCGTTTCATGTCGTTGAATTCAGTGGTTATCCTGTAGCTGATGATGAATTCAACGATTTAAGGGAAATAGACCGTAGCGGGGAACATCATTTATGAAGCGAAATCATCAGGCGGGGCGCCATGGCCCGGCTTGAAGTCAACCGTTCCGGCGAACTGGAGGTGTTTGCCCGGGTCGTCGAGTCGGGGGGCTTTTCCGCCGCCGCTCGAGGTTGCGGCATGACGCCCTCGGCAGTCAGCAAGCTGATCACCCGGCTCGAACAGCGCCTGGGAACCCGCTTGCTGAACCGCTCCACCCGTCAATTGCAACTGACGCCCGAGGGATGCACGTTCTACGAGCGCGGGGTACGTATCCTGGCCGACCTGGAGGAAGCCGAGCGGTGTGCGAGCGAAAACGCGGCGCCGCGCGGGCGCTTGCGAGTCAGCGCCAACGTGCCTTTCGGGCATCATTTCCTGCTGCCGCTGGTGCCCGAGTTCCTCGCGCAGCATCCCGAGGTGACGCTGGATATCGTGCTGACCGATGAGGTCGTCGACATCCTCGAGCAGCGCACCGACGTGGCCGTGCGCGCGGGGCCGCTGAAAAGCTCGAGCCTGGTGGCGCGCAAGCTGGGGAGCACGCGCATGCTGATCGTCGGTGCGCCGGCCTACCTGGCCCGGCATGGCATGCCGGCCACGCCGCAGGCGCTGCTGGGGCACAACCGCCTCGGCGCCAACTATGTGCGAACGCGCTCCGGCTGGCCGCTGCGGGACGCCGGCGAGGAACTCGTGGTGCCGTTGTCGGGCAACGCCCAGGCCAGCGATGGCGAGGCGCTGCGCCGTCTGGCCGTGGCCGGCCTGGGCCTGGCGCGGCTGGCCGCGTTCCAGGTGCGCGAGGACATAGCCGCCGGGCGCCTGATTCCCGTGCTCGAGGCATACAACCCGGGCGACCTGGAGGAAGTCCACGCCGTCTACGTCGGCCAGGGCGGCTATCTGCCGCTGCGCGTGCGGGCGTTCCTGGACTTTCTGGCGGAGCGCGTCGATATGAGCCAGGGTTGATCGCAGTGCTACATGAATACGCCGATTCCGCGGCCGAAAGCTTTTCTTCCTAGCGCTTCATCCACAGGAGGCAATCCAGATGAGCGATGACATCCAGCGTTACCC
>NZ_SCND01000379.1:0-5631 GCF_005503585.1 Pseudomonas sp. 2VD | reverse complement strand
TCGTCGGCGCGTTCGAAGCGCAACGCTATGGACACGGCGGTGCCGATGATCCAGGGTTGCGTCTGCGCGCATTGCGCCGGGCGCTGCCCTGGCGCCTGGTGCGCACGCCCACGCGGGATGGCCGGGGAGAGGAGCAGGCATGACGGGGTTCATCGATGAACTGCTGGCCGAGGTGATCGGCCAGCAGGTGGCGTTGATGTCGGCGGTCGCCCGCCTGGAGGCGCGCACGGATGGCGAGGCACTGCACGACCTGCGCATCGCCCTGCGCCGTCTGCGCAGCCTGCTGCGGCCGATCCGCGGAGTCCCCGGCGTCGAGGAGCTGGAGCATGCCGCCGCCGAGGTCGGGCGGCTCAGCGGGCCGATCCGCGACCTGGAGGTGCTGCTGCCGGCGCTCGCCGCCGAAGGGCTGCGGGATGCGCTGGCGGTGCGCCGGCCGGTGCTGGAGTCCGGCTACGTGGCGGTTCTCGCCAGCCAGCCGCTGCACCGCCTGCAGCTTTGCCTGGACGTCTGGCCGGCCCTGTTGCGTACGGCCCAGCGGCATGCCGTGCTGGATGGCCTGCACGGCCGGGTGCGCAAGCGCCTGCGCCGGCAATGGAAGACCCTGCGCGCCGAGCTGGCGGACACCACCTACGAGCACTGGCACCCGCTACGGCTGCGGATCAAGCGCGTGCGCTACGGGCTGGAGGCCTATCCGCACGATTGCAGCATTCCCGGCTCGCTGCTGGCGCCGCTCAAGGCGGCCCAGTCGGCGCTGGGCGATTGGCACGACCTCGAACAGTGGCTGTTGCGATGCCAGCGCGAGCCGGACCTGGCGCCCGTGCGCGAGGTCTGGACGGCACGCTTCGAACTGGCCCGGGAGCGTGCCGGACGGGCCCTGTCGACATTGCAGCAGGCGCTTGCCGAGCACTGAGGCCGCCGGTATTCCGATCGGCTTTTTCCCAAGGATCGCCTCGCCTAAGATGGGCCCTCGAATCCCCTCGCGAGGCACACATGAATTTTTCCGAATTGATCCAGGCGGTCCGCCGCGACCCTTCCTCGGTGGTAGTACCGGCCAGTTGGGGCCAGGGCCGCGCCACCTTCGGTGGCCTGGTGGTGGCGTTGGCCTACGAGGCCATGCTTGCGGTGGTCGAGGCGGGGCGTCCGTTGCGCTCCATCGGCGTCAGCTTCGTCGGACCGCTGGCCCCCGAGCAGCCGGCGAGCTTCAGCGCCCGGTTGTTGCGCGAGGGCAAGGCGGTGAGCCAGGTACAGGTCGAGGTCCGTCAGGGCGAGCAGGTGGTGACGCTGGTCCAGGCCAGTTTCGGCGTCGCCCGCGCGTCGGCGGTGGCGGTGGAAGCGTTGCCGGCGGCCGGGATGAAGGGCCCCGAAGAGAGCCAGGAGCTGCCCTATATCCGTAACGTGACCCCGGAGTTCACTCGCTACATCGCCATGCGCTGGGCAGTGGGCGGCCTGCCGTTCTCTTCGAACAAGTCGCGCCAGATGGGCGGCTGGATGCGTTTCCGCGACGAACCCGAGGGAGAGCCCATGGAGGTTTCCCACCTGCTGGCGCTGCTCGACTCCTGGCCGCCGGCGCTGTTGCCGCACCTGGGCACCCCGGCGATGGCCAGCTCGCTGACCTGGACCGCCGAGTTCCTCCAGCCGCTGCCGCAGCAGGGCAGCGGCGACTGGTGCCGTTACCTGGCGGAGATCGAGGAGGCGCGCGACGGCTACGGCCACGTGGCGGCGCGGATGTGGAGCGCCGACGGCCAGTTGCTGGCGATCAGCCGGCAGATGGTCACGGTGTTCGGCTGAGGCGCATGTCAGGCGGGCGCGTACTCGGTGCGGTTGCGCCCGCCGCTCTTGGCCTGGTAGAGCGCGCTGTCGGCGCGCACCAGCAGGCTTTCCAGGTCGTCCCCGGCGTCCCTGCGCAGGGCGACGCCGATGCTCACGGTCATCCGCAGCGGTTCGCCGTCGGGATTGCTCACCCGTAGCGCCTCGACGCCGGCGCGCAGCCGTTCGGCGACGTCCAGCGCCTGGTCCAGGCTGACCTCCGGAAGCAGCGCGGCGAATTCCTCGCCGCCCAGGCGACCGAGCAGGTCCACCTCGCGCAGGCCCTGGCGCAGGGTCTCGGCGACACGTTGCAGGGCGCGGTCGCCGGTCAGGTGGCCGTGGCTGTCGTTGATGTTCTTGAAATGGTCGATGTCCAGCATCAGCGCCACGCAGGGGTGGCGGAAGCGTTCGGCGGCCTTGAGCATGAGTTCCGCCTGGTGCAGGAACGAGTGGCGGTTGTGCAGGCCGGTCAGGGTATCGGTGCTGGCCAGCAGGCGCAGTTCCTGTTCCATGGCCTTGCGCCGGCTGATGTCGTAGCACCAGATCAGGGTCGCCGGCTCGCCGTCGATTTCCAGGTGGCGCGCGCAGATCACCGCCCAGCAAGGCGTTTCCCCGCATAGCTGGGCTTCCCAGCCATCCACCTGGCCGCGCGCCTCCAGGGCGTTCTGCAGGCGGCTGTATTCGCTGGCGCTGGCGAACAGCCGGGGCAGGTTGAAGTCGTCCTGGGCCTGGCAACCCAGGCGCTTGAGCAGGCGCGGGCTGACGTAATGGATGCTGGCGCCGCAGGCGCTGAGCAGGACCACGTCGCTCGGGCTGGCCTCGAGGATGAAATGCAGCAGCGCCTTGCCTTCGCTGAGCTGGCGGGTGCGCTCGCCGACGCGTTTCTCCAGGGTGGCGTTAAGCTCGATCAGATGCCCGGCCAGTTGCTGCGCGCGCTTGAAGTCGGCGACCAGGCGCAGCACCAGCAGGGCACCGCCGGCACCGATCCCGAGCAGCGCCCAGAACAACGCGTAGAACGCCCGGTGCAGGCGCTTGCGGTCGACGTCCAACTGGTTGGTCAGGGCGATGTTGCTGGCGACGACGATCTGGTGGGTCGGTTCGAGCAAGGGCGGGACCTGCTGGACGATCTCCGCGGCCAGGCGGCGCGCGGCGACGGGATCGCCCCAGGGGGCCTGGTCCGACCAGCGATCGCTGAGCTCGATCAGGCGTTGCAGGGTGGCCTGTACCTCCGGACGCGGTTCGGCGAGATGCCTGAACAACGACTGGCGGCGCAGCGGCGCGATCAGGCTGGCGAGGACTTCGAGACGGATCGCCAGGTCGTCGGCTTGGCCTTCGCCGCTCTCGGTGTGCCGCGCGGCGTCCAGCGTGCGATCCAGTTCGGCGCGCAGCGAGTAGGTCTGCCACAGCTCGTTGTGCAGGTTCGGCTGGGCCAGTTGCTGGGCCTGGCGCACCGCCAGCCACAGCGCAGCCCCGGCGATCAACGCCATGAGCAGCACCAGGCCGAGCAACAGCCCCATGATCTGGCGTTGCCGGCGCAGCTTTGTCGGATCGAGCAGCGGCACAGTCATGTCCGTTACTTACTCAAGAGTGATGGAGCTGACCTGCCAGACGGTACGGTTGTAGTAGACCTGGTTTCTCAACTCAGGATAGCGGGCCATCGGGTAGATGATGAAAAGCGGTCCGCGTTCGCGGATCGCCATGTAGGCGCCGTTGCGGCGATAGGCGAGGATGGGCTGGTAGCTGTCGAGGTCGCTGTACGGGATGATCGCCGAGTAGTCGTTCAGCGCCAGCACGCGCAGGCGCTTGGGCGGCGCCAGGTCCAGGTGGCGCAGCAACAGGCTGAGGCGCACGCCTTGCCAGCGGGCGTTGGCCTCGCCGGGGAGCTGGGCTTCCAGGGTCTCGCTGGGCAGGGCTTCGAGGTCGGACAGGGTCAGCCGTATGGGAGCGCCGCCGGACCGCTGCAGGGTGACGATCGGACGTCCGCCCAGCGGCACGGGTTCCGCGGCCTGGGCAAGAGGCAGCCCCAGGCAACAGAAAAAGACGATTAATTGACGCATTGACGGCATGTTGTCGGTCCACGACAGGATTCCGTCGATTATATCGGCAGCGTCGCGCTAAAACTGAAGGGCTGTGCAAAATCCCGGACGAACTGTCACTTATGCCGTTCGCGCCAGGCCCGCCACCAGGCGCCGCTGAGGACGAAGCGGGGGAAGGTGACGAACTGCTCGACGAGCAGGCGACTGACAGCGTCGCGCCGATCGCTGAATGGCTCGGGTGCCTGTTTCTCCAGCGCGTGTCCCTTGGCCTGGATCGCCAGGCCGGCGCCGATGCCGATGACACCGAGCACCACCTGCAGCAGGTCCAGGCCGAACAGGCCGCCGAGCAGCAGGATCGCAGCGACGACGAACAGCGGCACGGCGATCAGGTGCAGGACCAGGTTGGTCGGGTTGCGGTGGTTGGCGGCATAGCCGCGCCATTGCCAGGCGAGCAGGTTGGGATGACGTTTGCCCATGTTCTCGGTACTCCGTGACGGCGACCCGCGAGGCGGGTCGTTGCATGTCGTCGAGTCTAGGCGGGGTGCGGCAGCGCGGCGAATGATTCCTGCCTATCCGGGCGATAGGCAGGTGCGCCTGCGGATCAGAGGCGTAGCTGGCCGATGGCGCGGGTCAGATCGCCCGCCAGGTCGACCAGTTGCTGGCTGGTGGCCGCCGACTCGACGGTCTGCTGCACGGTGAGTTCGGTGACGTCGCGGATGCCCACCACCGAACGGGTCATCTCTTCCGCGACCTGGCTCTGCTGTTCCGCGGCGACGGCGATCTGCGTGTTGCTTTCACGCATCTGCGCCACCGCGTTGGCGATCGCCGCCAGCGCCTCGCCGGCGTCGCCGGCCTGGCTGACGCAACCGTCTGCCTTGAGCGAGCTTTCCTGCATGAACTCCACGGCGTCGCGGGTACCCGACTGCAGGGCGAGGATCATCTGGGTGATCTCGTCGGTGGAGTCCTGCACGCGACGGGCGAGGTTGCGCACCTCATCGGCCACCACGGCGAAGCCGCGGCCCATTTCCCCGGCCCGCGCGGCCTCGATGGCGGCGTTGAGGGCAAGCAGGTTGGTCTGTTCGGCGATGCCGTGGATCACGTTGACCACGCCGCTGATCTTCTGGCTGTCTTCGGCCAGCTTCTGGATCATCTCGGCGGTGTCCTGGACGCCCTGGGACAACCCGGCGATCGACGCGCTGACCCGGCTCACCGCCTGCTGGCCGGCGCCGGCCAGGCGGTCGGCTTCCTGCGACTGGTCACGGGTATCGGCGGCGTGCTGGGCGATATGGAAGACCGTGGTGGACATTTCGTTGATCGCGGTGGCGGTCTGGTCGGTCTCGCTCTGCTGGCCGAGCATGCCCTGGCGTACCTGGCCCATGCTGCGGGCCAGCGCCTGGGCGCCTTCGTCGAGCTTGGTAGCGGCCGCGGCGACGGTGCCGACGATGCGCTGGTAGCCGGCCTGCATGGCGTTGAAGGCGCTGGCCATCTGGCCGACTTCGTCGCGTCCCTGCAGCGGTACGCGAGCGGACAGGTCGCCGCTCTTTTCGACGTGCAGCATCACGTCCTTGAGGGTATGCAGGTGGGTGAGGATGAAGCGGATCAGCAGTTGCGAGGCCGCCAGCAGCGCCAGCATCAGCACCAGCACGGCGACGGCGTAAGCGCCGGCCCGGTCGGCGAAGACCTGCCACAGGTCGCTGGCCGGGGCAAGCACGGCGAAGCGCTGGCCGGAGCCGGTCTGGCCGACCCAGGCGCCGAGCAGCGGGGAATCGCCCGTCGCTTATACACATCT
>NZ_SCND01000378.1:0-5676 GCF_005503585.1 Pseudomonas sp. 2VD | reverse complement strand
GTGCCCAGCCGCGCGCCCCGCGCGAGGCCGCCGGCGACCCGGCGGCGATCGCCTACTCGCCGAGCGGCGCGCTGGTCTACCAGCCGAGCTGGCTCAGCCAGTTGCCCGTCCTGGCCACCCGCCTGGCGCTGCTCCTGCTGTTCGCCGCCTCGGTGCTGAAGCTCTCCGCGCAGAGCTACTCGCCATTCCTCTACTTCCAGTTCTGAGCGAGGCCCACGCCATGACACAGAGCATTTCCCGCCCCCTGCAATACGCCTATATCGCCGCCTTCGGCGGGCTGCTGCTGGGGCTCGCCGGATGGTCGCTGAAGAGCGTGCCGGGCTTCTCCGCCGCGGCCGATACGCCACTGCTCAACGGCAAGCTGGCGCACGCCTTCGAAGCCCACTACGACAAGGAATTCCCGATCAAGCGCCTGGGCACCAACCTCTGGGCCGCACTCGACTACACGCTGTTCCACGAAGGCCGCCCCGGCGTGGTGATCGGCAAGGACGGCTGGCTGTTCACCGACGAAGAGTTCAAGCCGGCACCGAGCGGCCAGCAACTGGAAGACAACTGGGCACTGGTACGCGGCGTGCAGCGGGAGCTGAACCGGCGCGGCGTCAAGCTGGTGCTCGCGGTGATCCCGGCCAAGGCCCGCCTGTATCCCGAGCACATCGGCCGCGAGCAGCCGGCCGCGCTGCACGACAATCTCTACCAGGACTTCCTGGCCCGCGCCCGCGCCGCCGGCATCGATAGTCCCGACCTGCTCGGCAGCCTGCGCCAGGCCAAGGACAACGGCGCGGTGTTCCTGCGCACCGACACCCACTGGTCGCCGCTCGGCGCGGAAACCGTGGCCCAGCGCCTCGGCGCGGAGATCCGCGAGACGCACCTGCTGGATGTGCCGGCGCAGAACTTCGTCACCCGCGTCGGCGAAGAACGCACGCACAAGGGCGACCTGCTCAGCTTCCTGCCGCTCGACCCGCTGTTCGACGAACTGCTGCCGCGTCCGGAGCAGTTGCAGCAACGCACCACCGAAGCCGCGCCGGCACTGCCGGGCGGCCAGCAGTCCGGCGCGGGCGACGACCTCTTCGGCGATAGCCAGCAACCGCGCCTGGCGCTGGTCGGCACCAGCTACAGCGCCAACCCCAGGTGGAACTTCGAGGGCGCGCTGAAACAGGCGCTGTCCGCCGACCTGATCAATTACGCGAAGGAAGGCAAGGGCCCCCTCGAACCGATGCTGGAACTGCTGCAGGACGAAGGCTTCCGCAAGGACCCGCCGCAACTGCTGGTCTGGGAGTTTCCCGAGCGCTACCTGCCGATGGCCAGCGACCTCAGCCAGTTCGACGCCGACTGGGTCGCCCAGCTGAAGGCCAGCGGCGGCCGCGACGAGCGCCTGGCCGCCAGCCGCAACGATTGAACGAACACAGCCAAGGCTGTTTACCCACGGGGCCGAGCGCCCCGCTGAAGAAGAAGCAACGGAGGAATACCCATGAACCCGATGACCCGCCGCCACACCTGGACCCGCCTGGCCTGCGCACTTTCCCTCGGCGTCGCCGCATTCGCCGCGCAGGCCGACGAGGGCGCCCTGTACGGGCCCCAGGCACCCAAGGGCTCGGCCTTCGTCCGCGCCTACAACGCCGGCAACAGCGAACTCGACGTGTCGGTCGGCAGCACCAGCCTGAACGACGTCGCGCCGCTCGGTTCCAGCGACTTCAAGTTCCTCCCCCCCGGCAGCTACACCGCCCAGGTCGGCCAGCAGAGCCTGCCGGTCAAGCTCGACCCGGACAGCTACTACACCCTGGTCAGCCAGCCCGGCGGCAAGCCGCAGCTGGTGGCCGAGCCGCCGTTCAAGAACAAGCAGAAGGCGCTGGTGCGGGTGCAGAACCTCAGCGGCTCGAAGCTGACCCTGAAGACCGCCGACGGCAAGACCGACGTGGTCAAGGACGTCGGCCCGCAAAGCCACGGCGACCGCGAGATCAACCCGGTGAAGGTGAACCTGGCGCTGTTCGACGGCAGCAAGAAGGTCAGCGACCTGAAGCCGGTCACCCTGGCCCGCGGCGAGGTGGTCTGCCTGTATGTCACCGGCAGCGGCGGCAAGCTCGCGCCGGTCTGGGTCAAGCGCCCGGTGAAGGCGGACTGAGACCGACCGGGAGGGGCTCGCCCCTCCCGGCATTCCACACAACAAGACCGGCCCGACACCGGCGCACCAACCGTCAGCGCTCCCGCAGAAGGAGCGCACTGGAGAGGTCACCCGGGGCTCCGTGGAGCCCGGTAACGAGATATCCCGCCGCGCGGCGGGATCCCTAGACAGACGCATCGCTTCAAGGAGAAACAACATGATCCCAGTAATCCTTTCCGGTGGCAGCGGCTCGCGACTCTGGCCTCTTTCCCGCAAGCAGTACCCCAAGCAGTTCCTCGCCCTTACCGGCGACGACACCCTGTTCCAGCAGACCATCAAGCGCCTGGCCTTCGACGGCATGCAGGCGCCGCTGCTGGTGTGCAACAAGGAGCACCGCTTCATCGTCCAGGAACAGCTGGAGGCACAGAACCTGGCGAGCCAGGCGATCCTCCTCGAACCCTTCGGCCGCAACACGGCGCCGGCGGTGGCCATCGCCGCGATGAAACTGGTCGCCGAAGGCCGCGACGAACTGCTGCTGATCCTTCCCGCCGACCACGTGATCGAGGACCAGCGCGCCTTCCAGCAGGCCCTGGCGCTGGCCACCAACGCCGCCGAAAAGGGCGAGATGGTGCTCTTCGGCATTCCCGCCAGCCGCCCCGAGACCGGCTACGGCTACATCCGCGCGAGCGCCGATGCGCAACTGCCGGAAGGCGTCAGCCGGGTGCAGAGCTTCGTCGAGAAGCCCGACGAAGCCCGCGCCCGCGAGTTCGTCGCCGCCGGCGGCTACTACTGGAACAGCGGCATGTTCCTGTTCCGCGCCAGCCGCTACCTGGAAGAACTGAAGAAGCACGACGCCGACATCTACGACACCTGCCTGCTGGCCCTGGAGCGCAGCCAGCACGACGGCGACCTGGTGAACATCGACGCCGCCACCTTCGAATGCTGCCCGGACAACTCCATCGACTACGCGGTGATGGAGAAGACCTCACGCGCCTGCGTGGTGCCGCTGTCCGCCGGCTGGAACGATGTCGGCAGCTGGTCGTCGATCTGGGACGTGCACGCCAAGGACGCCAACGGCAACGTCACCAAGGGCGACGTGCTGGTCCACGACAGCCACAACTGCCTGGTGCACGGCAACGGCAAGCTGGTCTCGGTGATCGGCCTGGAGGACATCGTGGTGGTGGAAACCAAGGACGCCATGATGATCGCCCACAAGGACCGGGTGCAGGACGTCAAGCACGTGGTCAAGGACCTCGACGCCCAGGGCCGCAGCGAGACCCAGAACCACTGCGAGGTCTACCGCCCGTGGGGCTCCTACGACTCGGTGGACATGGGCGGCCGCTTCCAGGTCAAGCACATCACCGTGAAGCCCGGCGCGCGCCTCTCGCTGCAGATGCACCACCACCGCGCCGAGCACTGGATCGTGGTTTCCGGGACCGCCCAGGTGACCTGCGACGACAAGACCTTCCTGCTCACCGAGAACCAGTCGACCTACATCCCGATCGCCTCCGTGCACCGCCTGGCCAACCCCGGCAAGATCCCGCTGGAGATCATCGAGGTGCAGTCCGGCAGCTACCTCGGCGAGGACGACATCGAGCGCCTGGAAGACGTCTACGGGCGCACCGCAGAACCGGCCCTGCACGTGGTTGCCGGCAGCCGCTGAAGCGTCGACCCAGCCCCCTGGCGAAGCGATCCGCCAGGGGGCTGTTTTTTTCCGACAACCTACGGGATTGACTTTCCCTGGCCCTCCCCATGTTTCCATGAAGTTTCCGGAATATTCACGGGGAGCGGACATCAAGTATTAATGAACCCTTAAAGAAACAGGACTCGGGTTATTAATAAAAGCCACTCAGAAAACACCCGAGATCCATTCCAACCAACCCTGCAAGCCCCTGAAAACGAGGCTTCCGGCTTTATCCTCCAGTTTCTTCGAGTTCGTTCAGTCTTCATTCAGCCGTTGTTAAGCGAGTCTTAACAAACGTTCAGGCAGCATTCAGCGACATATAAATAACCTCTTCGTACCGCCCTCCCAGTACCGAGGCTTCATTACATGTCACTGGACTTTCTGCCATTCTCCCGGCCAAGCATCGGCGAGGACGAAATCGCCGCCGTGGAGCAGGTCCTACGTTCCGGCTGGATCACCACCGGGCCGAAGAACCAGGAGCTCGAACAGCGCTTCGCCGAACGCCTCGGCTGCCGCCACGCGGTGGCGCTATCCTCGGCCACCGGCGCCCTGCACGTCACCCTGCTGGCGCTGGGCATCGGCCCCGGCGACGAAGTGATCACGCCGTCGCTGACCTGGGTCTCCACCGCCAACGTCATCACCCTGCTCGGCGCCACCCCGGTGTTCGTCGACGTCGACCGCGACACCCTGATGTGTTCGGCGCAGGCAGTGGAAGCCGCCATCGGCCCGCGCACCCGCGCCATCGTGCCGGTGCACTACGCCGGCTCCACCCTGGATCTCGAAGGCCTGCGCACGGTCGCCGGGCGCCACGGCATCGCCCTGGTCGAGGACGCCGCCCACGCGGTCGGCAGCGAATACCGCGGGCGCCCGGTAGGCTCCCGCGGCACGGCGATCTTTTCCTTCCACGCGATCAAGAACCTGACCTGCGCCGAAGGCGCGATGTTCGTCAGCGACGACAGCGCCCTCGCCGAACGGGTCCGCCGCCTCAAGTTCCACGGCCTCGGGGTCGATGCCTACGACCGCCTGAGCCATGGACGCAAGCCGCAGGCGGAAGTGATCGAGCCCGGTTTCAAATACAACCTGGCCGACCTCAATGCCGCCCTCGCGCTGGTCCAGCTCAAGCGCCTGGACGCGCTCAACGCGCGCCGCCAGGCCCTCGCCGAACGCTACCTGGAACGCCTCGCCGGCCTGCCGCTGGCGCCGCTCGGCCTGCCCGCGCACAAGCAGCGCCACGCCTGGCACCTGTTCATCCTGCGCATCGACGCCGAGGCCTGCGGCCTGGGCCGCGACGCCTTCATGGAAGCCCTGAAGGCGCGCGGCATCGGTAGCGGCATCCATTTCATCGCCAGTCACCTGCACCACTACTACCGCCAGCGCCAGCCGCGCCTGAGCCTGCCCAACAGCGAGTGGAACTCGGCCCGCCTGTGCTCCATCCCGCTGTTCCCCGACATGCGCGACGACGACATCGAGCGCGTCGCCCGCGCCATCGAGGAGATCCTGGAGAAACGTCGATGAAGCCCTATCCGATCGACCTGGTCTCGGTGGTGATCCCGGTCTACAACGAGGAAGCCAGCCTGCCCGAACTGCTGCGCCGCACCGAGGCCGCCTGCCTGGAGCTGGGCCGCGCCTTCGAGATCGTGCTGGTCGACGACGGCAGCCGCGACCGCTCCGCGGAACTCTTGCAGGCCGCCGCCGAACGCGACGGCAGCGCCGTGGTGGCGGTGATCCTCAACCGCAACTACGGCCAGCACGCGGCGATCCTCGCCGGCTTCGAACAGTCCCGTGGCGACCTGGTGATCACCCTCGATGCCGACCTGCAGAACCCGCCGGAGGAAATCCCGCGCCTGGTGGAGCGCGCCGCGCAGGGCTACGACGTGGTCGGCAGCATCCGCGC
>NZ_SCND01000377.1:0-5678 GCF_005503585.1 Pseudomonas sp. 2VD | reverse complement strand
GTCGAAGTCGCTCCAGACATCGCCGTTGAGCAACAGGAACGGCTGCTCGCCGAGCAACGGCAGGGCGCGGAAGATTCCACCGCCGGTTTCCAGCGGTTCTCCCTCGGGTGAATAGGCGATCCGCCCGCCCAGGCGCGAGCCGTCGCCGAGATAGGCCTCGATCTGCTCGCCAAGCCAGGCATGGTTGATCACCCAGTCGTCGACTCCGGCCTGGCGCAGCGCCAGCAACTGACGCTCGATCAATGGCACGCCGGCGGCCTCGATCAGCGGCTTGGGCGTGTGCAGGGTGGTCGGCCGCATGCGCTCGCCACGGCCGGCGGCGAGGATCATCGCCTTCATGCCTCGGCTCCCTGCGGCAGCGAGGCCAGCAGCTCGCCCAGTTCGGCCAGCTCGGGACGGCGCGCCACGGCGGTTTCCAGATAACGGAAGAAGCGTGGCACGTCACCCAGGTAGCGCGGCTTGCCGTCGCGGTGACAAATACGGGCGAAGATGCCAATCACCTTCAGGTGGCGCTGCACGCCCATCAGGTCGCTAGCGCGGAGGAAGTCCTCGAAGCTTGGCGGCAGCGGGATGCCGGCCCAGGTCGCCTTCTTCCAGTAACGACTCAGCGCGGCATGCACGCGCGGCTCCGGCCAACTGACGAAGGCATCCTTGTACAGGCAGGTGACATCATAGGTGACCGGGCCGTGCAGGGCGTCCTGGAAATCGAGGACACCCGGGTTGGGCTCGCTGAGCATCAGGTTGCGCGGCATATAGTCGCGATGGACGAACACCCGCGGCTGCTCCAGCGCGCTGCGTACCAGCAGGTCGCAGATCCGCTGCCAGCGGGCCAGCGTCTCGCCCTCCAGTTCCACGCCGAGGTGGCGGGCCAGGTACCAGTCGGGGAACAGCTGCAGCTCGCGGCGCAGCACCGCTTCGTCGTAGGCAGGCAGGACACCGGCGACATCGACCTTCTGGAAGGCGATCAGCGCATCCAGGGCCGGTTCGAACAGCTCGTCGGCATTCCCGGGATGAAGCACGTCGAGGTAGGTCTGCCGGCCCAGGTCACTGAGCAGCAGGAAACCATTCTCCAGATCCTGGGCGAGAATCCTCGGCACATGCACGCCGGCTCCGGCGAGCAGTCCGGCGACCTTGACGAACGGTCGGCAGTCTTCCTGGGGCGGCGGCGCGTCCATCACCACCAGGCTGCGGTCCCCTCCCTGCCAGCGGAAATAACGACGGAAGCTGGCGTCGCTACTGGCCGGGATCAGTTCGGCGGGGGGCACTTCCCCCCAACCTTCGGCAACGAACAACTCGGGCAAACAAGAGTCCAACCAGCGATTCAGCTGCTGGAAACGGGCATCATCAGACATTTACGGGGTTCTCCACGGCCCTAGCCGTTGCGCAGGTCATGCTTTATTATCCAGCATCTTTTTCAGCCCATCGAGAGGCGTGCGGCCCACCGGGCCGATGGCGCGCAGGAAGCCCGGATTAACAAGATGGCAGTGAAATCCCTCGTGTTTCGAAGAAAGTTTCCCCTGCTGGTCACCGGCAGCCTGCTGGCTCTGCAGCCGGTCGCAGCATTGACTGTACAGGCCGCCGATCAGTTCGACTGCAAGGTATCGGCCACCGGCGGCTGGGATTGCTCCCCGCTGCAGAACGCCAATGCCAACCTGCCACCGCGCCCGGCGCATACCGCGACCTCGGTCAGCACCGCCGCGGCGGGCAGCAGCGTATCCGGCAGCGGAGGCGAAACCGTCGAGGCAGAGCCGACCCAGCGCCTGGTCACCGAGTCCGGCGGTCGCGCGCTGAAATCCCGCAGTGCGGACTACTCGCACCTCGACTGGATTCCTCGGGAAAAACTGACCGCCGCCCAGTTGGCGGAAATCGGCCCCTATTGCGGCGGCTCCTACATCGAGCCGGTCCGTCCGGGCATGGATGACGGCGCGCCCAGCGACGAGAGCCCAACCTACGTATCCGCCAAGGCTTCGCGCTACGAGCAGGAAAAACAGATCGCCACCCTCGCCGGTGACGTGGTCCTGCGCCAGGGCAGCATGCAGGTGGAAGGCGACGAGGCCAACCTGCACCAGTTGGAAAACCGCGGCGAACTGGTCGGCAACGTCAAGCTGCGCGACAAGGGCATGCTGGTGGTCGGCGACCACGCCCAGGTCCAGCTGGACAACGGCGAGGCCCAGGTCGACAACGCCGAGTACGTGATCCACAAGGCCCATGCCCGCGGCAGCGCGCTCTACGCCAAGCGCAGCGAGAACGCCATCATCATGCTCAAGGATGGCACCTACACCCGCTGCGAACCGAGCAGCAACGCCTGGACCCTGAAGGGCAACAACGTCAAGCTGAACCCGGCCACCGGCTTCGGCACCGCGACCAACGCGACCCTGCGGGTCAAAGATTTCCCGGTGTTCTACACCCCGTACATCTATTTCCCGATCGACGACCGCCGCCAGTCCGGTTTCCTGCCGCCGAGCTTCAGCAGCACCAGCGACACCGGCTTCACCCTGGTCACCCCGTACTACTTCAACCTGGCGCCGAACTACGACGCCACGTTGTACCCGCGCTACATGGCCAAGCGCGGCATGATGCTGGAAGGCGAGTTCCGCTACCTGACCCACAGCAGCGAAGGGATGGTGACGGCCGCCTACCTGAACGACAAGGACGACCACCGCGAGAACTTCCCGGACTACAGCAAGGACCGCTGGCTGTACGGCCTCAAGAACACCACCGGCCTCGATTCGCGCTGGCTGGCCGAGGTCGACTACACGCGGATCAGCGATCCCTATTACTTTCAGGACCTGAACAGTGACCTGCAGGTGGGCAGTACTACTTACGTCAACCAGCAGGGAGCCCTAACCTATCGTGGCGATACTTTCACAGCACGCCTGAACGCACAGTCGTATCAGTTGGCGACCACCACTGACATTACGCCCTATGATCGCCTGCCGCAGATCACCTTCAACGGCTTCCTTCCCTATAACCCGGGCGGCCTGAAACTGGATTACTCCACCGAGTTCGTTCGCTTCGACCGCGACCTCGACGAGAATGTCTACTTCAACGATGACGGCAGCATCCGTGGACAGCGCCCAGACGCTTATCTGGAAGGCCTGGCCCGTGCCACCGGCGACCGCATGCATCTTGAGCCTGGCGTCAGCCTGCCGATGACCCGTAGTTGGGGGTACCTGACGCCGACGCTGAAGTATCTCTACACCAAATATGATCTGGATCTGGACAGCAAGGGCAAGAACTCCCTCAACGTCTATCAGGAAACCTTCGATAGCAATCAGGACCGCTCGCTACCACTGGTCAAGATCGACAGCGGCCTGTACTTCGACCGGGACACCAGCTTCGCAGGCACCCAGTTCCGCCAGACCCTGGAACCTCGCGCCATGTACCTGTACGTGCCATACAAGAACCAGGAAAATATCCCGGTCTTCGACACCAGCGAACCGTCATTCAGCTACGACTCGCTATGGCGTGAGAACCGCTTCTCAGGCCGCGACCGCATCGGCGACGCCAACCAGCTGTCCTTGGGCGTGACGACTCGCTTCATCGAATCGAACGGTTTTGAACGTGCCACACTGAGTGCCGGCCAGATCTACTACTTCCGTGATCGCCGAGTCCAGTTGCCAGGCCTGAGCGAAAAAGATCTGGATCTCTTGGAACAAAAGAGGCTGGAAGATCCAGCTCTGCCAGAAGTAAAGAGACCAGACACCGACAGTTGGCGGTCACCTTATGCCCTGGCCGGTCTGTACCGCTTCAATCGTGACTGGAATGTCACTTCCGATTTCAATTGGAACCCAAACACCAGCCGCACCGAGTCCGGCAGTGCAATGTTCCACTACCAACCGGAAAACAACCCGAACAAGGTCGTCAATGCGGGCTATCGCTATCGCGAAGACTCCCGTCGCTTCAACAGCTCCACCGGGCGCTTCGAATATGGTCGCGAAAACGACATCATCAAGCAGCACGACTTCTCGGTCATCTGGCCGCTGGTGCCGCAGTGGTCCGTGCTCGCCCGCTTGCAGTACGACTACAACAAGAACCGCACACTCGAGGCCTTCGGCGGCTTCGAATACGACAGCTGCTGCTGGAAGCTGCGCCTGATCAACCGCTACTGGCTGGATGTGGACGATGACGCCTTCCTCGTGCAGAGCGAGAAGGCCGACCGCGGCATCTTCCTGCAGATCGTCCTGAAGGGCCTCGGCGGCATCGTGGGCAACAAGACGGAAATGTTCCTCGACAAAGGCATCCAAGGTTATCGTCAACGTGAAGATCAAGCTATGTAACCGGCTGCGCCCCCTTGCATTGGGCGCAGCACTCCTTTGCTCCTTCGCGCATGCCGAAGTGGTACCACTGGACCGGGTCGTCGCCATCGTCGACAACGATGTGATCATGCAGAGCCAGCTCGACCAGCGCCTGCGTGAAGTGCACCAGACGCTGCTCAAGCGCGGTGCGCCGCTGCCGCCCGAGCACGTGCTGACCCAGCAGGTGCTGGAACGCCTGATCATCGAGAACATCCAGCAGCAGATCGGCGACCGCTCCGGCATCCGCATCTCCGACGAGGAGCTGAACCAGGCGATGGGCACCATCGCCCAGCGCAACGGCATGAGCCTGGAGCAGTTCCAGGCCGCCCTCACCCGCGACGGCCTGTCCTACGCCGACGCCCGCGAGCAGGTCCGTCGCGAGATGGTGATCAGCCGTGTGCGCCAGCGCCGGGTCGCCGAGCGCATCCAGGTCAGCGAGCAGGAGGTGAAGAACTTCCTTGCCTCGGACATGGGCAAGATCCAGCTTTCCGAAGAGTACCGCCTGGCCAATATCCTGATCCCGGTGCCGGAAGCCGCGTCCTCGGACGTGATCCAGGCCGCCGCAAGGCAGGCCCAGGAGCTCTACCAGCAGCTCAAGCAGGGCGCCGACTTCGGCCAACTGGCGATTTCCCGCTCGGCCGGCGACAACGCCCTGGAAGGCGGCGAGATCGGCTGGCGCAAGGCCGCCCAGCTGCCGCAGCCGTTCGACAGCATGATCGGCTCCCTGGCCGTCGGCGACGTCACCGAGCCTGTCCGCACCCCCGGCGGCTTCATTATCCTCAAGCTGGAAGAGAAGCGCGGCGGCAGCAAGATGGTCCGTGACGAAGTGCATGTCCGCCATATCCTGCTCAAGCCCAGCGAAATCCGCAGCGAAGCGGAGACCGAGAAGCTGGCGCAGAAGCTGTACGAGCGCATCCAGTCCGGGGAAGACTTCGGCGAACTGGCGAAGAGCTTCTCCGAAGATCCGGGCTCCGCCCTCAACGGCGGCGACCTGAACTGGATCGACCCAGAAGCCCTGGTGCCCGAGTTCCGCCAGGTGATGAACGATACCCCGCAGGGCGAGCTGTCCAAGCCGTTCCGCTCGCAGTTCGGCTGGCACATCCTGCAGGTCCTCGGCCGTCGCGCCACCGACAGCAGCGAGAAGTTCCGCGAGCAGCAGGCGGTAAGCGTACTGCGCAACCGCAAGTACGACGAGGAACTGCAAGCCTGGCTGCGGCAGATCCGCGACGAGGCCTACGTGGAAATCAAGCAGTGAGCCTGCGCTTCGCGCTCACTCCCGGCGAGCCGGCAGGTATCGGACCCGATCTGTGCCTGCTGCTCGCCCGCTCCGCCCAGCCCCACCCCCTGAGCGCCATCGCCAGCCGCACGCTCCTGCAAGAG
>NZ_SCND01000376.1:0-5683 GCF_005503585.1 Pseudomonas sp. 2VD | reverse complement strand
CTTCCAGGCCAGCGGCGCCTGGCTCGACCGCGACGCCCGCGCCCTCCCCGGCGGCCTGCGCGACAGCGACGACCTGGGTAGCCACGGCGAACGCGCCAACTCGGCCAGCCGCGACGCCCGCGGCACCCTGAAGCTGGGCCTGACGCCCAATGCCAGCGACGAATACGTGCTGACCTACTTCAAGCAGGACGGCGACAAGCAGTCGCCACCCTACGCCGGCAGCGATCCGTCGTTCCAGAGCCGCTACTGGCGCTGGCCGGACTGGAACAAGGAAGGCCTGTACTTCAACTCCAGCACCCAGCTCGGCGAACGCACGCGCCTGCGTACGCGCCTCTACCGCGACACCTTCCAGAACACCCTGGAGCAGTACAACAGTCGCGCCGACCTGGAGGCCCGCAAGGGCAGTCGCAGCCAGTACGACGACTGGTCCGACGGCGCCGGGGTGGAACTCAGCCAGGGCCTGCGCGAGGACGACAGCCTGGCCTTCGCCCTGCACTGGAAGCAGGACGTCCACCGCGAACGCCAGGACCGCGGGCCCTGGGGGCGCTTCGAAGACCGCACCTGGTCGCTCTCCAGCGAATACCAGTGGGCCCTCGACGCGGCCACGCGGATGATCTTCGGGGTCAGCTACGACTGGCGGGAAAGCCTGGAGGCACGGGAGTACAAGACCGACCGCCAGGGCCGGACCAGCGAGAAGGAATACCCGGACAACGACGCCGAGGCGTTCAACTGGCAATGGAGCCTGGTGCATCCGCTCGACGAAGCCAGCGAAGTCCAGCTGAACCTGGCCGACCGTAGCCGCTTCGCCACCCTCAAGGACCGCTACACCACCTTCCGCCCCGCCGTCGGCCAGACCGTGCTGGTCAACCCCGACCTCGACCCGGAGCGCGCGCGCCTGGTCGAACTGCGCTACCGCCGCGCCTTCGGCCAGGACACCACGCTGGACCTCGCGCTGTTCCACAACCGGGTGCGCGATGCCATCCAGGCCACCGACCTCGGGCCGAACCTGGCGCAGAACCGCAATGTCGGCGAGATCGTCTACCAGGGCCTCGACCTGGGCCTGCGCGGCAGGCCTGCGCAGCGCCTGGAGCTGGGCGCCAACTACAGCTGGATCGACAGCGACTGGCGCAGCAGCGAGGCCGGCGTGGTCACCGGCCTGCCGCGCCACAAACTGTTCGCCTGGGCCGACTGGCAAGCCCTGGAGCCGCTGCACCTGGTGCTCAGCGGCGAAGCCCGTTCCCGGACCTACAGCGATACCGGCGGCAGCCGGCGCGCCGCCGGCTTCGCGCTGCTCAACCTGCATGGCGAATACCAGGCCAGCCGCGAACTGGCCCTGAGCCTGGCGCTGAACAACCTGGCGGATCGCCGATACGCCTACAACGAAGGATTCATCGAAGAAGGACGCACCCTATGGCTCGGCATGAAATACCGCTATTGAAACGCCTCGCACTGGCCGCCCTGTGCACGGCCCTGCCCGCCCTCGGCGTCGCCGCGGACGCCTCGCTGCACGTGTACGGCGCGGTGCAGCGCGAGCTGCGCCTCGACCTCGCCGCGCTACGCCAGCTACCGGCGCAAGACAGCGGCAAGCTGGCGATGGTCTGCCAGTCCGGCGCCCAGGTCGGCGCCGAGCGCGAGTACCGGGGGGTGCGCCTGAGCGACGTGCTGGACCAGGCCGGGCTGGACATGCCCGGCCACCAGGACGCGCGGCGCAGCTATGTGGTCGCACGCAGTTCCAGGGACGGTTATGCCGTGGTGTTTTCCTGGGGCGAGCTGTACAACAGCGAGGCCGGCGACGATATCCTGGTGGCCTACCAGAAGAACGGCCTCGCCCTGGATCCTGGCGAAGGCCCGCTGGCGCTGGTCTCGACAAGCGATCTGCGCAGCGGCCCGCGCCACGTCAAGTGGCTCGACGGCCTCGAGGTGGTGCGCCTGCCACGAGGCCCGCTGGCTACGCCCTGAGTCGCCTCAGCCGCCGCTCATGTTCATGAAGCGCAGCACCTGCACCTCGCCGGCGGCGCTGAATTCATGGCGCGCCGGCTTGCGCTGGAGCGCCTCGCCGATCGCTTCCAGCAACGGCCCGTCGTGCAGCGGGTGGCGGCGCAGCAGCGCGCGCAGGTCGAGCGAATGCTCGTGGCCGAGGCACAGCAGCAGGCGGCCCTCGACGGTCAGGCGCAGGCGGTTGCAGGTGGCGCAGAAGTTGTGCGAGTGCGGCGAGATGAAGCCGATGCGTGTCTGCGGATGCTCGACCAGGCGCACGTAGCGCGCCGGCCCGCCGCTCTGCTCGGCGCTGTCGAGCAAGGCGTGGCGCTGGGCGATCAGCGCGCGTACTTCGTCGCTGGAGCAGAAGCTCTCGCCACGTTCGCGGCCGACCTGGCCAAGCGGCATCTCCTCGATGAAGCTGATATCCAGGCCGCGGGCGATGGCGAAGTCCACCAGCGCCGGCACCTCATCGGCGTTGCGCCCCTTCATCACCACCGCGTTCAGCTTGATCCGGCGGAAACCGGCGGCCTGGGCGGCGTCGATGCCGGCCAGCACCTTGTCCAGCTCGCCGTTGCGGGTGATCGCCCGGAAGCGCAGCGGATCGAGGGTGTCGAGGCTGATGTTGAGACGCGACAGGCCGGCGTCGTACAACGGCCGGGCGTAGCGCACCAGTTGCGAGCCGTTGCTGGTCATGCACAGTTCGCGCAACCCCGGCAGTGCCGCCAGGCGCTCGCACAGGCCGACGATGCCGGGCCGCACCAGCGGCTCGCCGCCGGTCAGGCGCAGCTTGCGCACGCCGCCGGCGACGAACAGCCGGGCGACCCGCTCGATCTCCTCCAGGGTCAGCACCTGCTGGCGCGGCAGGAAGCGCATGTCCTCGGCCATGCAGTAGACACAGCGGAAGTCGCAACGGTCGGTGACCGACAGGCGCAGGTAGTCGATCTGTCGGCCTTGGCCATCGATCCAGTCGGTCATGTCCTGGGTACTCCGATTGATGTGCGGGAGGAAGAGGGAAACAACGGCGCCGAAACCTATTGCACCAGCGCCCCATCCGCGCCCTCGAAGGCGAAGCCCTCGATGCAGGCGTCTCCCGCCAGCACGCCGATGTACTGCCCCACGGCCCGCTGCAACACTTGCGCTTGCAGGTGCGCGGCGATTTGCGCGCGGGCCGCGTCGAAGTCGAGCGGCTCGCCGCCCTCGCGCGCCAGCAGTTCCACCACATGCAGGCCATAGCGGCTTTCCAGCGGATGCTCGAGCAGCCCGGGCGCGCGGCGCAGCAGGCGCTTCTCGAATTCGGGGACGGTCTGCCCCGGCTCGATCCAGCCGAGGTCGCCGCCCGCCTCCTTCGACGGACAGGCGGAGAAACGCCGGGCCAGGTCGACGAAGCGCTCGGGATGCCCGCGCAACTCGTCGAGCAGCTCCGCGGCCTGCTTGCGCGCCGTCTCGCGGCCTTCCAGGTCGTCCGGCGCGCAGGCCAGCAGCACATGGCGCAATTGCAGGCGCCAGGGGCCGAGCAGGCGTCCCGGATTGGCCGCGTACCAGGTCCGGCAGGCGTCTTCGTCGGCTTCCGGGACCTGCACCTCTTCCTCCAGCAATTGGCGGATGCGCGCTTCCTCCGGCGTCTCGCCGTCTTCGCAGCGGGCCTCGATGCCCAGCGCGTCGGCCCGTTGCAGGAGCAACTGGCGGACGATCAGCGCACGGCAGGCGGCCTCCAGCGCCAGCGCGTAGCTGTCCGCCGGGTGGTATTGCAGTTCGCGGGCCAGCAGGTCTTCGCCGATGGCCACGCCGTTGACCTTCAGTTGCGGCAGTTCGACCTTCTCGACGCGTTCTTCGTAGTGGGAGCAACTCATGATCGATCACCTCGGTTCGGCGGGCCGGCGCCGGATGCGCCGGCCGCCCAGGGTTCAGGCAGGACGTTTCTGGCGCACGATCTGGTAGCGCCGGCCCAGGTACCACACCGGCGCGCTGACGATGTGCACCAGGCGGGTGAAGGGGAACAGCACGAACAGGGTCAGGCCCAGGCCGACGTGCAGCTTGTAGACCAGGCCCACCGGCGCGATGGCTTCGGCCGCCGCCAGCGGACGCAGGGTGACGATGGCCTGGGCCCAGTCGGCGAGCATCACCATCACCGAGCCATCCATGTGATGGGTCGAGGCGACGATGGTGGAGAGGCCGAGGATCAGCTGGGCGTAGAGCACCAGCAGGATCATCAGGTCAGAGGCGTTGCCGGTGGCGCGCACCCGCGCGTCGGTCAGGCGGCGCAGGATCAGTCCGCTCAGGCCGATGAAGCAGAGCACGCCGAAGAAGCCGCCGGAGACCATCGCCAGCAGTTGCTTGTTCTCGGTGCTGATCAGGTGGTGGTAGACCGAGGCCGGGGTCAGCAGGCCGACGAAGTGGCCGGCGAGGATGAACAGCACGCCGACGTGGAACAGGTTGCTGTATACCCGCATGCCCTTCTTGCTGAGCATCTGGCTGGAACCGGCCTTCCAGGTGTACTGCGAGAGGTCGAAGCGCGCCCAGCTGCCGACCAGGCAGATCAGCAGCGCGACATAGGGATAGATCCCGAAGAACAGAAGATTGGTCGACATGCTCAGACTCCTTCGCGGGCCGCGCGGTACTGCATCTGCGGTACCGGCTGGGCGACCCATTGCAATGGTTGTTCGGTGGACGCCGTCGGACGGCGGCCGCTGCTCGACGGGCAACCGCCGGCAGGGTCGGTGAAGCTCACCGGGGTTTCCTCCCAGGCCCGGTCGATGGCCTCCAGGCTGTCGTCGCGCTGTTCCTGGGCCTGGTCGCGACGCAACGCGCCGAGGTCCGGGCGCTCGCCGCCGAGTTCCAGCAACGCCTCGAAGATCGCCGCGTAGGCGCTGCCACGTTCCTCCAGGCGCAGCGCCAGCAGGCCGAGGATGTGCGCCACTTCGGCGAGCCCTTCGCTGGCCGCCGCGAACGGCAGCAGCGACAGGTATTCGAGGTACAGCGGCAGGTAGTCCGGCAGCTCCGGTACGTCGATCTGCAGGCCGGCCCCGGTATAGCGGTCGAGCAGGTCGACCATCGCCTGGCCACGGTCGCGGCTCTCGCCGTGGACGTGCTCGAAGAGCAGCAGCGAGACCGAGCGGCCGCGCTCGAAGAGACCGTCGTAGCGCGCCTGGACGTCCAGCAGGTCGCCCTGGCAGAGCTCGTTGAGCAGCGCCGCGAGGCCGTCGCGCAGCGCTTCCGGCAGTTCGCAGGTGCGGATCAGCGCATGCAGGCCGAGGCTCTCCTCGCGCAGCTCGGCGCGTGGATAGTCGAGCAGCAGGGCGAGCAGGCGGAACAGTTGGCTGTGATCGTTCATGGCGCTCACTCCTGGATCTGCACGACCTGGATCACGTCGCGGCGGTTGGTCGGCTTGCCGCCGAACAGGTTGACGGCGGAGTTGCTGCCGCCGGAACAGCCGTTGCCGAAGCTGAAGCCGCAGCCGGAACGCTCGGCGAAGGCATCGGAAAGCGCTTCCTCGCGGTGCGCGCTGGGGATCACGAAGCGATCCTCGTAGTTGGCGATGGCCAGGTAGCGGTACATCTCCTCCACCTGCTCCACGCTCAACCCGACCTTGGCCAGCACCTCCAGGTCCTGGCGGCCTTCGACGTGCTCGGCGCGCTTGTAGGCGCGCATCGCCAGCAGGCGCTTGAGCGCCAGCAGCACCGGCGCGGTGTCGCCGGCGGTGAGC
>NZ_SCND01000375.1:0-5698 GCF_005503585.1 Pseudomonas sp. 2VD | reverse complement strand
GTACCAGAGCACCCGGCTGACGCCACGGGTGATCGCCACGTAGGCCAGGCGCAGGCTTTCGTCCTCCATGGCCTGGTCGTAGCTGTTGCGGAAGAAGCCCGATGCCGCGTACAGCGCGTTGCGCAACGGATGCTTCTCGCCCGGCAGGCAGTCGTCGACGACGATCGCCACTTCGGCCTGGAGGCCCTTGGCGCGATGGATGGTCATGCCCTTCACCGGCAGCGCGCGATCCAACTCCGCCTGGATCGCCTGCAACGGCTCGTTGCGCCGGCTCAGCAACAGCACCGCGGTGCGCTCGCTGCTTTCGCGAGCGGCGGCGTGCTCGCACTGGGCGCGGATTTCCGCCAGCAGCTTCGGCAGTTGCGCACGCAGGTCGAAACGCTGCACCAGCTTCACGCCATGGTCGCCCGGCTGGATCGGGCGGAACGCGCGGCAGGTCTTGTCCTGCTTGAAACGCACCCCGGCCAGCACCTTCTCGCCGTCGCGAATGATCGGTTCGACGGAGCGGTAGTTGGTTTCCAGCACCAGCAGCGCGCTCTTGCGTCCCCGCCCACGCGAGGGGAAGTGCCGGTCGAAGTCGATGAACAGCTCCGGCGAACTGCCGCGCCAGCCGTAGATCGACTGCCAGTCGTCGCCGATGGCCATCAGGCTCGGCGCGGTGCCCTGGGTTGCCAGGCGACGGTGCAACGCCTGTAGCCAGAGGACGATCTGCGGCGAGACATCCTGGAACTCGTCGATCAGCAGATGGGTGAACGGCGCCAATGCCGTTTCCGCCAGAGCCCCGCCGGCCATCCGCTCGCCGAGCTGCTGGAACGCGGCGTCGAAGGTCATCAGGCCCTCCTCGCGCAACAGTGCCTGGAACCTCGCCCAGAACAGTGCCATGGCTTCGACGAAGATCTTCTCGCGCAACCCGCATTCCAGCTTGCCGCTGTCCAGGCGTTCGACGCGCAGGCCCAGGCTCTCGGCGAACCCGGCCTGGGCATGGAAGGCTTCGTACAGCGGCAGCGCCTGGAACTCGCCGGCCAGCTTGAACGGCTCCAGCGGCGCCTTCGGCTGCCGCCGCGCGCCCTCTTCCGGCTCCGCCGGCGGCGGCAGTTCCAGCAGTTTGTGGGTCTTGGCGCGGAACGCCGGGCTTGCCGCGTAGCACTGCTGGTAGGCCTGCTTCAGCAGGCGCTGCTGGGCCGGACGCAGGCGTCCGGCGGCAAGGGGGTTGTCCGGCTCGGCGGCGGGGTCGCGGTCGTCCAGTTGTTCGAACCAGCGCGGATTGCCGAGCACCTCGCGGGCCAGGCCGCCGAGCGCCGAATGGAAAGTGCGCACGCACTGCCGCGCCTGGGCCGCGTCGAACGGGTACTGCCAATGGGCGAGCACGCGCAGCAATTGTTCGCGCAACTGCGCGCAGGAGGCGTTGGTGAAGGAAATCACCGTCAGCCGCTGCGGCTCGACCCCCAGGTGGCAGAGCATGAACACCACCCGCAGGACCAGGGTGGTCGACTTGCCCGAGCCGGCACCGGCAAAGATCCGCGCCAGCGGCTGGCGGCAGAGGATCATCGCCCACTGTTCCTCGGACGGCGGGCTGACCACGCCGAGCGTCGCGGCCTGCGCCACCTGCTCGCGCATGGCGCGCTCCTGGGATTCGTCGACCTTCAGTGCGGCAGCCGGATAGATTCCCTGCGGCGCGCGCCGCGAGGCGGCAGCGGGCTTGCCGGCGCCCTTCGCAGGCTTGCCGGTGGCCTTGGCCGGAGCCTTCGCGGCGTTCTTCCGGGAGCGGGCCTTGGCCGGCTGCAACAAGGCTTCGCGGGCCTCGCGCTCGGCCTGCAGGTAGGCGGTGGTACGCGGGAAACAACGCGCCAGGGCGCTGGAAAGCATCGACTTGTAGCGCCGTACGGCAGACAGCATCGGGGACCGGTCCAGACAAAGCATGTGGCTGAATCATAAGTGTTTTCCGCCCTCGGCCGACAGTCGGACGGGGACCGCCCATCGCGCCAGGGCAACCCTTGCGCGACCGCGCCGGTCTACCCTTCGGGCCCTGCCGGCCTGCCAACTCAGCGAAAACAAGGAGCCTACCCATGAGCGATTGGGCAATCACCTACAGCAAGGACGAAGCCACCGAGCGCCAAGTCCTGCCGTTCCCCCACAAGCCGAGCCCCGAAGAGGTCGCCGAGCACCTGCTGGAATGGGCCGAGGCCAACCTCAAGCCGGGCCACTACAGCACCGGCAAGCTGGAAAGCGACGAGCCGGCGGAACTGCTGCTGCGCCGCTTCGGCATCGTCGTCACCGGCATCGCCGAAGCCTGATCCCTCCCGCGACCGGCAGGCGCCGGTCGCTTCCGCCGATACACGCCTGCTCCGCCAAGCCTACGAACGCGCCAGCCGCGTACCTGGGGCCGCTGGGCCAAGCGACGGTTTTGCTCCGGCCACACGGCACCTCAGCGCTCGCCAAGGGCGGCGAGATAGGCGCAGAGCATATCGGCCAGGGCCTCGGCGTAACGCTCGATCTCCGCCTCGCTGCGCGGCTGTTCGGAGAACTGCTTGCCGACCGCGCCGAGGGTGGTGGTGAGCAAGTCGCCGGCCAGGCTGCGCTCGGCCTCGGCGACCTCCGGCAAGGCCTCCCGGAGAAACGCCTGGAACACCCGCGCGCCCTCCGCCTTCACCTCCCGCGCCTCGTCGGCGTCGCGATACAGCGGCGCCGCGTCGCTCAGCGCCACGCGTATCGCCGCCTCTTCGCACTCCGAGCGCACGAATGCCAGCACCAGCCGGCGCAAGCGCTCCAGCGGCGGCCGGGCGGTGTCCTCGAGGATCTCGCCGAGCAGACGCGTGGTGCGCCGCCACTCGTCGCTTTGCAGGCGGAAGAGGATCGCCGCCTTGTTCGGGAAATACTGGTACAGCGAACCGATGCTCACCCCGGCGCGCTCCGCCACCCGCGCGGTGGTGAAACGTTGCGCGCCTTCGCTGGCCAGAACCTGAACAGCCGCCTCCAGGATGCTCGCCACCAACTCGCTGGAACGGGCCTGCTGCGGCTGCTTGCGCGAGGAAATACGCGGGTTTCGCTTGTCGCTCATGGAAGGCTCCGGAATGCGAATGGCGGAATGCGATGAATCCGTCGCATTCTAGGTCCACGCACTTACGCGCTCAAACATTCCCGGAGCCATCCATGAATACCCTCACCAACGCCCCGCTCGCCGATCTCCTGCAACGCCTGTTCGCCGAAGCCGAAGCCGAAGCCAGCGCACCGGGCAATAGTCCCGCCCTCGCCGACCTCTCGGAGGCCGAGCTGAAGCGCCTCATGGGCAGCAAGACCGAATACCGCGAGTTCTACGGCCGCCTGAAGGATCTGGCGCTGCCCGTCTCCCGCGAAACCGGCAGCCTGCTCTACATGCTGGCGCGCAGCAGCTCGGCGCGCAGCATCGTCGAGTTCGGCACGTCCTTCGGTCTGTCCACCCTGCACCTCGCCGCGGCGCTGCGGGACAACGGCGGTGGCCGCCTGATCGGCAGCGAGTTCGAACCCTCCAAGGCCGAGCGGGCACGGCGCAACCTGGCCGCCGGGGGGCTGCTCGACCTGGTGGAACTGCGCGAGGGCGACGCCCTGCAAACCCTCGCCAAGGACCTGCCGGACAGCATCGACCTGGTCCTGCTGGACGGCGCCAAGGCGCTCTACCCGGAGGTCCTCGCCCTGCTGGAAAGCCGCCTGCGCCCCGGCGCGCTGGTGATCGCCGACAACGCCGAGCATAGTCCCGAGTACCTGGCCCATGTCCGCTCGCCGGCCAACGGCTACCTGTCGACGCCCTTCGCCGAGGATGTCGAGCTGTCCATGCGCCTGGGCTGAAGCCTAGCGACTGACGGCGTCTCGCGGGTTTGCTAGGGTCTGGCTCATGCCGCCCGGACAGCTCGAAGGAGACCCGCATGACCCGTGACCGACTCGCCGAGCGCTATCGCGCCTACATCGACTGCCTGAACCGCCAGGACTGGGCGCGCCTGGGCGACTTCGTCCATGACCGGGTGCGCTACAACGACGTGCAGATCGGACTCGACGGCTACCTGCGGATGCTCGAAGGCGACTTCCTGGCAATCCCCGACCTGCGCTTCGAGATCGAACGCCTGCTCGTCGATCCGCCGGGCGTCGCCTGCCGTCTGCACTTCGACTGCACACCCAGCGGCCGGCTGTTCGGCATCCCGGTCAACGGCCAGCGGGTACGCTTCGCCGAGAACGTCTTCTACGAATTCGAAGACGAGCGCATCGCCGGCGTCTGGTCGGTGATCGACAAGGCGGCGGTCGCCGCGCAGGTTCAGGCGACGCCGTCGTCCTGAGGCGCCAGGGCACTGCGGGCCGACCATCTACCAGGTATCCACGAACGGCCGCTTGCGCCCCGCCCTCGGCGCCGGTTCTCCGGCGACGGCCAGGCCGCGCAGGAGCCAGGCGCGGGTCTCCGCCGGGTCGATCACCGCGTCGATCTCCAGGTAGCTGGCCATGTTCAGCGCCTTGCCGTTGCGGTAGGCCTTGTCGACCATGCCGCGGAACAGCGCCTCGCGCCGCTGGGGGTCTTCCTCGGCCGCCAGCTCCTTGGCGAAGCCCAGCCGCACCGCGCCTTCCAGGCCCATGGCGCCGAACTCGCCGCTGGGCCAGGCGACGGTGAACAGCGGCGAATGGAAGCTGCCCGCCGCCATGGCCTGGGCACCCAGTCCGTAGCCCTTGCGCAGGACCACGGTGAAGAACGGCACCGTCAGGCTGGCGGCGCTGACGAACATCCGCGAGACGTGGCGCACCGTGGCCTGTTTTTCCGCCTCCGGGCCAACCATGAAGCCAGGGGTGTCGCAGAGCGAGACGATCGGGATGTCGAAGGCGTCGCACAACTGCATGAAGCGCGCGGCCTTGTCGCCGGCCGCGGCATCGATGGCGCCGCCGAGATGGCCAGGGTTGTTGGCGATCAGGCCGAACGCGCGGCCCTCGATGCGCAGCAGCGCGGTGACCAGGCCGGGAGCGAACTGGCGCCGCAGTTCCAGCACGCTGCCCCGGTCGGCCAGGACCTCGATCGCCTGGCGGATGTCGTAGGCACGCAGGCGGTTCTCCGGCACCAGGTGGCGCAACTCGCGCTGGTCGGCGCAACTCCAGTCGGCCAGCGGGCCCTGGAAATAGCCGAGGTAGCGCCTGGCCACCGCAACTGCTTCGGCCTCGTTCGCCACCAGTACGTCGATCACTCCGTTAGGCCCCTGCACGCCCGTCGGACCGACCTCCTCGGCGGCGAAACGGCCCAGGCCGCCGCCCTCGATCATCGCCGGGCCGGCCATGCCGATGGTGGCGTCGCGGGTGGCGATGATCACATCGCAGCAGCCCAGCAACGCGGCATTGCCGGCGAAGCAGCGACCGGAGACCACTCCCACCAGCGGCACCAGCCCGGAGAGCCGGGCCATGCCGACGAAGGTATGGCAATCGAGGCCGGCGACGCCGACGAAATCGGTATCGCCCGGGCGCCCGCCGCCGCCCTCGGCGAACAGCACCAGCGGCAAGCGCCACTGTTCGGCCAGGCCGAGCAGGCGGTCGGTCTTCTTGTGGTTCATCACCCCCTGGGTGCCGGCGAACACCGTGTAGTCGTAGGCCAGTACCAGGCAACGCGCGGCCTGCACGCCGAAGCTGGCGGCCCCCACCGTACCGGTGCCGGCGACCAGGCCATCGGCGGGGCTCAGCTCCAGCAACTCCTCGGCGG
>NZ_SCND01000374.1:0-5715 GCF_005503585.1 Pseudomonas sp. 2VD | reverse complement strand
GATCAGCAGCGGGTCGTTCCACGGCACGATGGAGATCACGATGAAGATCGACACCAGGTAGAACAGGCCGATCCGCCAGATCACCGAGTTGGTGGCGCGGGTGATCTGCTTCGCCGGGTCCTTGGACTCGGCGGCGGCGATGGTGACGATCTCGGTGCCCATGAAGCTGAACATGGTCGTCAGCAGGGCGCCGAGCACCGCGCCGTAGCCGTTCGGCACGAAGCCGCCGTGGCTCGCCATCAGGCTGGACAGGCCGCTGACCTCGCGTTCCGGCAGGCCGCCGACGATGGCCACCGCGCCGAGCACGATGAAGGCGATGATGGCGATCACCTTGAGCAGCGCGAACCAGAATTCGAACTCGCCGTAGCGGGCCACGCTGAAGAGGTTGGTGACGGTGAGCAGGAAGGTCACCGCGAGGGCGAAGATCCAGGTGTCGATGGCCGGGAACCAGGCGTTGAGGATGGCCGCGGCGGCGATCGCTTCGAGGGGGATCACCAGCACCCAGAACCACCAGTAGAGCCAGCCGATGGTGAAACCGGCCCAGCGGCCGATGGAGCGATCGGCGTAGGTGGAGAAGGAACCGGTATCGGGGGAGGCGACCGCCATTTCGCCGAGCATGCGCATGACCAGCACCACCAGGGTGCCGGCGATCAGGTAGGCGAGCAGGGCGGCCGGGCCGGCGGCGGCGATGGCATGGCCGGAGCCGACGAACAGGCCGGCGCCGATCACCCCGGCGATCGACAGCATGGTGACGTGGCGTTGTTTCAGGCCGGGCGCGAGCGAGGCGTTGCGCTTGTTCGGCAGTTGTGAAGCCAGTACGACTTTGGACATCGTTGAGACCCTTTAATTGTTCTTGGGCAAGGTCTGGGCCGCCTTGTGGGCGACGCCATGGGTGCGGCCGTGGGTGAGGTTTCACGGCGGTGGAACGTTGCGGACTCCTGATTGCGGAAAAAGAAAAAAGGCATGGTCGTTACCGACCATGCCTGTTGTCGTCAGCCTTCAGAGGCTGGGGAAGGCGAATTGCGAGGCCTCGTGGCTGGCCCGCTGCGGCCAGCGCTGGGTGATGGCCTTGCGCCGGGTGTAGAAGCGCACGCCGTCCGGGCCGTAGGCGTGGAGGTCGCCGAACAGCGAGCGCTTCCAGCCGCCGAAGCTGTGGTAGGCCACCGGCACCGGCAGCGGGACGTTGACGCCGACCATGCCGACCTCGATCTCGTCGCAGAACAGGCGGGCGGCCTCGCCGTCGCGAGTGAAGATGCAGGTGCCGTTGCCGTATTCGTGGTCGTTGATCAACTGCATGGCCTCTTCCAGGCTGTTGACGCGAACCACGCACAGCACCGGGCCGAAGATCTCTTCCTTGTAGATGGTCATTTCCGGGGTCACCCGGTCGAACAGGCTGCCGCCGAGGAAGAAGCCGTTCTCGTGGCCGGCGACCTGGTAGCCGCGGCCGTCCACCACCAGCTCCGCGCCCTGGGCCACGCCGCTGTCGATGTAGCCGGTGACCTTGGCCTGCGCGGCGGCAGTGACCAGCGGGCCCATGTCGAGGCCGCAGGAAGTGCCGGCGCCGATCTTCAGCGCCTTGATCTGCGGAACCAGCTTGGCGATCAGCGCGTCGGCCACCTGGTCGCCGACGCATACCGCCACCGAGATCGCCATGCAGCGCTCGCCGCAGGAGCCGTAGGCGGCACCCATCAGCGCGCTGACGGCGTTGTCGAGGTCGGCGTCGGGCATCAGCACCGCATGGTTCTTCGCGCCGCCCAGGGCCTGCACGCGCTTGCCGCGCTTGGTGCCCTCGGCATAGATGTATTCGGCGATGGGGGTCGAGCCGACGAAGCTGATGGCTTTCACTTCCGGCGCCTGGAGCAGGCCGTCCACGGCTTCCTTGTCGCCGTGCACCACGTTCAGCACGCCCTTCGGCAGGCCGGCTTCGTGGAACAGCTCGGCGATCAGCAGGGTGGAGCTGGGGTCGCGCTCGGAGGGCTTGAGGATGAAGGTGTTGCCGCAGGCGATGGCCAGCGGGTACATCCACAGCGGCACCATCGCCGGGAAGTTGAACGGGGTGATCCCGGCGACCACGCCGATCGGCTGGAAGTCGCTCCAGGCGTCGATGTTCGGGCCGACGTTGCGGCTGTACTCGCCCTTGAGGATTTCCGGGGCGGCGCAGGCGTACTCGACGTTCTCGATGCCGCGCTTGAGTTCGCCGGCGGCGTCTTCCAGGGTCTTGCCGTGCTCTTCGCTGATCAGCTTGGAAATCCGCGCCTCGTTCTGCTCCAGCAGTTGCTTGAAGCGGTACAGCACCTGTGCGCGCTTGGCCGGCGGGGTGTTGCGCCAGGCCGGGAAGGCGGCCCTGGCGGCATCGATGGCTTTCTGCAGGGTCTTGCCGTCGGCCAGCGGGACCTTGTGGATGGCTTCGCCGGTGGAGGGGTTGAAGACGTCGGCGCTGCGGCCGTTGTCGGCGACCATTTCGCCGTTGATCAGGTGGTGGAGGGTGCCCATCTTGTCTTGTTCTCTCTTCGCTAGGGGTGACGAAAGGGCCGTGGCCCTTTCCCTTTACCCGCTCCCTGGGGAGCGGGTGCGGATTACTTGATCTCGGTCTCGACGAAGACCACTTCGTGTGCGCTGGCGTTGATCACGTTGTGCTCGACGCCGGCCTTGCGGAAGTAGGCCTGTCCGGCGACCAGCGGCGCGTGGCGGTCGCCCTCGGGGGTTTCCAGCAGCAGCGTGCCGTCGGTCAGCGGTACCACCACATAGTCGTGTCCGTGGCGGTGGCGCCCGGTTTCCGCGCCGGGGGCGAAGCGCCATTCGGTCACGATCACCTCGGCGTTGTCCACCTGCACGGTGGGTACGGCTTGCGGGCGGCCGCTCATCAGGCGATGCCGTTGAGCGCTTCGCCGACCGCGTCGAACAGGCGGTCCAGCTCTTCCGGCCTGGCGTTGAAGGTCGGGCCGAATTGCAGGGTATCGCCGCCGAAGCGCACGTAGAAACCCTGTTGCCAGAGCTTCATGCCGGCCTCGAACGGACGCACGGTCGGATCGCCGTCGCGCGGGGCGATCTGGATCGCGCCGGCCAGGCCGCAGTTGCGGATGTCGATGACGTTCTTCGCGCCTTGCAGGCCGTGCAGGACCTTCTCGAAGTGCGGCGCCAGTTCGGCGGACTGCTGCACCAGGTTGTCCCTGGCCAGGATGTCCAGCGCGGCGAGGCCGGCGGCGCAGGCGACCGGGTGCGCGGAGTAGGTGTAGCCGTGGCTGAACTCCACCGCGTGCTCGGGCAGCGCCTGGTTCATGAAGGTGTCGTAGATCTCGCTGCTGGCGATCACCGCGCCCATCGGCACGGCGCCGTTGGTGACCTGCTTGGCGACGTTCATCAGGTCCGGGGTGACGCCGAAGTACTCGGCGCCGCTGTAGGTGCCCAGGCGGCCGAAGGCGGTGATCACCTCGTCGAAGATCAGCAGGATGTTGTGCTGGTCGCAGATCTCGCGCAGGCGCTGCAGGTAGCCGACCGGCGGTACCAGTACGCCGGCGGAGCCGGACATCGGCTCGACGATCACCGCGGCGATGTTCGAGGCGTCGTGCAGTTCGATCAGCTTGAGCAGTTCGTTGGCCAGCTCGACGCCGCCGGTCTGGGCCATCCCGCGGGTGAACGCCATGCCTGGTTGCAGGGTGTGCGGCAGGTGGTCGACGTCCATCAACTGGCCGAACATCTTGCGGTTGCCGCCGATCCCGCCGAGGCTGGTGCCGGCGACGTTGACCCCGTGGTAGCCGCGGGCGCGGCCGATCAGCTTGGTCTTCTGCGGCTGGCCTTTCAGGCGCCAGTAGGCGCGGGCCATCTTGATCGAGGTGTCGGCGCACTCGGAGCCGGAACCGGTGAAGAACACGTGGTTCAGTTCGCCTGGCAGCAACCCGGCGATCTTCTCGGCCAACTGGAAGGACAGCGGATGGCCGTACTGGAAGCCCGGCGAGTAGTCGAGGGTGCCGAGCTGGCGAGCCACCGCCTCCTGGATTTCCTTGCGCGAGTGGCCGGCGCCGCAGGTCCACAGGCCGGACAGGCTGTCGTAGACCTTGCGGCCCTTGTCGTCGGTCAGCCAGCTGCCTTCGGCGGCGACGATGATCCGCGGGTCCTTCTGGAAGTTGCGGTTGGCGGAGAAGGGCATCCAGTGGGCGCGCAGGTTGAGTTCGCTGGAAACCGGCGGGGCCACGTTGAGCGGCTGGTTCATCGTTCGATCCTCGGGCTTTCTTGTTGGAAGGTTCCGCGCACGCGGCGGCGGAGCGTTGGGATCAAGCTTGGCCCTGACGAAAGGTTAGATAAAGCTTATTCTTCTCACGTTTAGTTTCGACTGGGTAAAACAATAATGGCCAAATCCCGCAACCCGTCGCTCGGCCAGGTCAGCGATTTCGATATCCGCCTGCTGCGCATCTTCAAGACCATCGTCGAGTGCGGCAGTTTCTCCGCCGCCGAGAGCACTCTCGGCCTCAGCCGCTCGGCGATCAGCCTGCACATGGGCGACCTGGAGAAGCGCCTGGGCATGCGCCTGTGCCAGCGCGGCCGCGCCGGCTTCGCCCTGACCGACGAGGGCCGCGAGGTCTATCGCGCGACCCAGACCCTGCTGGCGGCGCTGGAGGGGTTCCGCGCCGAGGTCAACGACCTGCACCAGCACCTGCGCGGCGAACTCAACATCGGCATCATCAACAACCTGGTGACCCTGCCGCAGATGCGCATCACCCACGCCCTCAGCGCGCTCAAGGGGCAGGGACCGCAGGTGCGGATCAACATCGGCATGACCACCCCCAACGAGATCGAACTGGGCGTGCTCGACGGTCACCTGCATGTCGGCGTGGTGCCGTTGATCAGTCCGCTGTCGGGACTCGAGTACCTGCCGCTGTATGACGAGCACGCGCAGCTCTATTGCAGCCGCGGCCACGCACTGTTCGAACGCGCCGACGGTGATATCGCGGTGGACGAGGTGCTCGCCGCGGACGCCGTGGCGCCCAGCTACCGCCTGCCCGCCGAAGCCCAGGCGCGCCACCAGGAGCTGAACAACAGCGCCAGCGCTTCGGACCGCGAGGGCATGGCGTTCCTGATCCTGACCGGCAACTTCATCGGCTACCTGCCGTCGCACTACGCCGCCGACTGGGTCGCCGCCGGGATGCTGCGGCCGCTGCTGCCGGAACGTTTCCACTACGCCATCGCGCTGACCATCGTGACCCGCAAGGGACGCCGGCCGAACCTGGTGCTGGAACGGTTCCTGGAGGCGGTGGCGGTGTCGTGAGGGCGCGGATGGAGTGACGCGAGCTTCGGCTGCCCGCCGAACGGCGCCTTTTCTCTACGGCGCGAGGAGGTGGCATGCAGCGACGGGCCGAGCCAACGCGGGAAAGAGGCTCTCACCCCTTCGCATGGCGCCGCTCCCCCATCACCCAGGTCTCCGCCACCGCGCGGTCGTCGCCCAGGGTGTTCAGCACGAACAGGGTATCGGCCAGGCCGCGCGCATGCTCCATGCGCTGGGCGATCATCGGCGTGGCGGCCAGGTCGAGAGCGACGAAGTCGGCCTCGCGGCCGGGCAGGAAGTTACCGACCAGGCCGTCCAGGTCGAGCGCCCTGGCGCCGCCGAGGGTGGCCAGGTAGAGCGCCTGGAACGGATCGAGGCTGGTGCCGCGCAATTGCTGGATCTTGTAGGCGTCGGCGAGGTTGGCCAGCAGCGACAGGCTGGTGCCGCCGCTGTCT
>NZ_SCND01000373.1:0-5742 GCF_005503585.1 Pseudomonas sp. 2VD | reverse complement strand
CTCCTCGGCTTCCCGGTGCTGCGCCTGCGCGGCGACTACCTGGCGATCGTGACCCTCGGCTTCGGCGAGATCATCCGCATCCTGCTGCGCAACATGACCGAGATCACCGGCGGCCCCAACGGCATCGGCTCGATCCCCAAGCCGACCCTGTTCGGCCTGACCTTCGAACGCCGCGCGCCGGAAGGCATGCAGACCTTCCACGAGTTCTTCGGCATCGCCTACAACACCAACTACAAGGTCATCCTGCTCTACGTGGTGGCCCTGCTGCTGGTGCTGCTGGCCCTGTTCGTGATCAACCGGCTGATGCGCATGCCGATCGGTCGCGCCTGGGAAGCGCTGCGCGAGGACGAAGTGGCCTGCCGCGCTCTCGGTCTCAACCCGACCATCGTCAAGCTCTCCGCCTTCACCATCGGCGCCAGCTTCGCCGGTTTCGCCGGCAGCTTCTTCGCCGCCCGCCAGGGCCTGGTGACGCCTGAGTCCTTCACCTTCATCGAGTCGGCGATGATCCTTGCGATCGTCGTGCTCGGCGGCATGGGTTCGCAGCTCGGCGTGATACTCGCCGCGGTGGTGATGGTGCTGCTCCAGGAAATGCGCGGGTTCAACGAATACCGCATGCTGATCTTCGGCCTGACCATGATCGTGATGATGATCTGGCGTCCCCAGGGACTGCTGCCGATGCAACGCCCGCACCTGGAGCTGAAGCCATGAGCCGACCGATTCTCGAAGTGAGCGGCCTGACCATGCGCTTCGGCGGCCTGCTGGCCGTCAACGGCGTCAACCTGAAGGTCGAGGAAAAGCAGGTGGTCTCGATGATCGGCCCGAACGGCGCCGGCAAGACCACCGTGTTCAACTGCCTGACCGGCTTCTACCAGCCCACCGGCGGCCTGATCCGCCTCGACGGCGAGGAGATCCAGGGCCTGCCCGGTCACAAGATCGCTCGCAAGGGCGTGGTGCGGACCTTCCAGAACGTCCGCCTGTTCAAGGAAATGACCGCGGTGGAGAACCTGCTGGTCGCCCAGCACCGCCACCTCAACACCAACTTCCTCGCCGGCCTGTTCAAGACCCCGGCATTCCGCCGCAGCGAGCGCGAGGCCATGGAGTACGCCGCGCACTGGCTGGAGGAAGTCAACCTTACCGAGTTCGCCAACCGCAGCGCCGGCACCCTCGCCTACGGCCAGCAGCGACGCCTGGAGATTGCCCGCTGCATGATGACCCGCCCGCGGATCCTCATGCTCGACGAGCCGGCCGCCGGCCTCAACCCGAAGGAGACCGACGACCTCAAGGCGCTGATCGCCAAGCTGCGCAGCGAGCACAACGTGACGGTATTGCTGATCGAGCACGACATGAAGCTGGTGATGAGCATTTCCGACCATATCGTGGTGATCAACCAGGGCGCCCCCCTGGCCGACGGGACGCCGGAGCAGATCCGCGACAACCCGGACGTGATCAAGGCTTATCTGGGGGAAGCGTGAGCATGCTGAGTTTCGACAAGGTTTCCACCTACTACGGCAAGATCCAGGCGCTGCACGACGTCAGCGTGGAAGTGAAGAAGGGCGAGATCGTCACCCTGATTGGCGCCAACGGCGCCGGCAAGTCGACCCTGCTGATGACGCTCTGCGGCTCGCCGCAGGCGGCCAGCGGCAGCATCCGCTACGAAGGCGAGGAACTGGTCGGCCTGCCCTCCTCCACCATCATGCGCAAGAGCATCGCGGTGGTCCCGGAAGGCCGCCGGGTCTTCTCCCGCCTGACGGTGGAAGAAAACCTGGCGATGGGCGGCTTCTTCACCGACAAGGACGACTACCAGGTGCAGATGGACAAGGTGCTGGAACTCTTCCCGCGCCTGAAGGAACGCTACGAACAGCGCGCCGGGACCATGTCCGGCGGCGAACAGCAGATGCTCGCCATCGGCCGCGCGCTGATGAGCAAGCCAAAGCTGTTGCTGCTCGACGAACCTTCGCTCGGCCTGGCGCCGATCATCATCCAGCAGATCTTCGAGATCATCGAGCAGCTGCGTCGCGAAGGCGTCACCGTGTTCCTCGTCGAGCAGAACGCCAACCAGGCGTTGAAGCTCGCCGATCGCGCCTACGTGCTGGAGAACGGCCGGATCGTCATGCACGACACCGGCGCCGCCCTGCTGACCAACCCGAAGGTGCGCGACGCCTACCTCGGCGGCTGAGCACCGTCCCGCCGGAGACTTCAGCGCCTACGAAAACGGCCCTCACGGGCCGTTTTTTTATGCCGAGGCGTACCGGCTACAGGCCGTAGCGCTCGATAGCGTCCAGGTGCGGCTGGGTGTCGACCTCTGCCGCTTCCGCCAGGCGCAGCCAGCACATGCGGTGCGGCCATTGCCCGGTGGCCTCCTGCAACGCCTGGTGCAGGTCGCGCGGCGCCTGCTGCGCAGGTGTCGCGACGGTGAAGTAGATCGCCCGCAGTTCCTCGCCGCTGCTGGCATCGGTGACCTGGTAGTCGCGGTTGCTGTGCACCCAGACCTTCCAGCCGCGCGCGTCGAGCGTTTCGCGGAAGGCGTCGAAGGCCTCGTCGCCCGGATAGACGCCGTCCACCAGCCAGCTCGGCGAGTAACCACCGCTCTCGAGGACGTGCACCACCGCATAGGTGGGAACGAAACGCTTGCGTTCCTCCTCGTCTTCCGGAGCCGGATAGATCAGGCCGGCGTCGAACACCACCCAGTCACCGACCCGCTGGCTGCGATTGCCCGGCGCGTTCTCGAGGACCCGCGCGGTCACCGGGACGGTGCGCCGGGCGTAGTAGTCGAGCGCTTCGCCATCCTCGATGTAACGGACGATCACCCAGCCCCAGTCTTCCTCGATCGGTCCGTCGCCGGCGGCGAACTCCATGCCCATGCCGGCAGCGACCTCGCGCAGCATCGTCCAGTCGCGCGCGGCGCTGGCGGCGGTCATCTGGTCCCACTGCACCGACTGCGGCTCCTCCAGCTTGCCGGCCAGACGCTGGTAGGCCAGCGCCGCCTCGGCGAAGCGATCCTGCTCCATCAGCGCCTTACCCAGCAGGCTGTGGGCTCCCAGCGAGCCGGGAGAAATTTCCAGCACCGATTGGCAGGCGCGCTCCAGCTCCGGCCAGTCGTTGAGTTTCTCGGCCAGCTTGACTTCGCTCCACAGCGCGATCAGCGGCACGCTGTCGGCGTAGAGCCGGCCGAGGCGCTTGACCTGGTCGTACTCGCCGCGCGCCAGCAAGGCATTGAGCAGGTAGTAGGCCAGTTGCTGCTCCTCGTCGGTGTGGCGCTCGACGTACTCCCAGAGCAGGTCGATGGCCTCGTCGTCGGCGGAACAGGCCTGTAGCGCCGAGGCGGCCACTTCGCGCAAGGCGGTGTCGTCGGGCCGCTCGGCCAGCGCCTGGAGCAGCCACTGCACTTCTTTCTCCGGGTTGCGCGGCGCGTCTTCGCTGCCCTGCGCAGCCAGCCAGTCGAGCAACTCCGCAGCCGGCACCGGCAGTTCCTGCTGCTGCGGCGCGGCATCGATCTCGGCCCTCAGGCCAGCGAGCAACTGGCTGGCGCCACGGTCGCGCTGCAACTGCTGCGCATGCTGTTCGGCCAGCGCCAGGTGGCGCCTGGCGCTCCACACCGAACCGCGTTGCAGCGCGAGGCGGATGGCCTGGCTGGCGACGTCGATGACCACCCGGTGTGCGCCCTTCTGCGAATAGTGTTCGAGCATCTGCTGCAAGCGCCCGCCGAAGTCCCAGGTGTTGCGCTCAGGGGTCCGTTGCAGCAGCAGGTAGACGGCGCGCAGCCAGATCGTACGATAGCGCGGGGCAATCTCGGAGAACGGCAGCAGCGCCTCCAGGGCCTCCTCGTCGCGCCCCAGCAACGCCAGGCCGTGGGCCTTGTACAGACGCCGCGGCTGGCTGATGTTGTTCCACTCCGCGCCCTCGACCTTCTCCTCCATCTCGCCGATCAGGGCCAGCGCCTGTTCGGCGCGCCCCAGGTTCAGCAGGATCGCCACGCGCATCTCCAGGAGGCTGTCGAATACCTCCTCGCCGGCAGCGAGGATCTTCTTCTCCTGTTCGGCCAGGAAGGCCAGGGCATCTTCGCCCCGCCCGTCGTCGAGCAGCGCCTCGGCCTTCTCGTTGCTCAGACAGTGGAAGCAGGCCCAGGTCGGGTCGATCCGCGCCAGGGTCTCGTCGCACACCTCGATGCGTTCCTCCACCCAGCCCGGGCCGTCGACGTTGGCGTAGCACGACGCCAGGTCCTGGGTCACGCAGACTGACTGCGGGCAGGCCTGGGTGTCGTCGCGGTTGGCCAGTTCGAACAGGGAAACGGCGTCGGCCAGGGCGGTCTCGCCCTCCAGTTGGTTGCCGACCCGGTTACGCATCTCCCAGTGGCGGACGAAGATTTCCAGCCACGGGTTGTTCAACGTCCGGCTCAGCGCCTTGACCTCCGGCAACAGCGCCTCGGCGCGCTCCACCTCGAGGTCGCAGACGTACGCGGTGAGTTCGTCGATCAGCCGCGCACTCTGCTCCTGGCCGGCCTCACGCAGGTCGGCGCGGAGCTTCTCCACCCAGTTCCAGATATCCATATGCTTCAGTCTCCATCAGGCGTGTTGCGAATTTTCTTATTGCCCCAGCAGGCGCTTCACCGAATCGGCGAGTCCGGCCAGGGCCTGGTTCAGCGAGGTCGCGGGCTGGCCGCGTCCCTGTCCGGCGATGATCACTTTGAACGAGCGCAGCAGCAACGCCGCATGGGCCGCTTCGTCGCGTTCCTCGCCGACGGCCGCGAGCAGCGCCTGCACCGCCGGATTGTCGAGGTTGACGTAGAGCCGGCTCGGCTGGCGATTGTCGAGCTTGCGGGTGAACTGCCGGGCCAGGCGCAACGCCGCGGTGGAAATACGCTTGTCGGCCTCGTCGTCCTCCAGTCGCCGCTTGAGTTCGGCGTCGCGGTCGGGCACCACCACAAGCGGCAATTCCTCGGGGCTGAAGCGGGCGATCACCAGTTGCTCCTCGGCGCCGCCCAGGTGTTCGGCCAGCCAGCCGGTCTCGCGCTCGGGCAGTCGGTCGAGGCGGAACAACTGGCGGTTGCCCTGCTCGGTGCCCAGCTCCACCAGGCGCATCCCCTTGGCCTGCGCCCAGCGACGGAGGAAGGGTACCACCGCATAGCGATTGCCATGGGCCACCGGTACGCCCATGGCACGGAACAGCATTTCCTCGAAGCCGCTGTCGTTGTCCAGCAGCACATGCACCGCTCCGCGCGAAAGGAGTTCGGAAGCCGGGAGGTCGCCCTGGGAGGTGGGTACGCGCAGGCTGTCCATCATCAGCGCGAACAGACGCTCGTCGCACAACGCCGCTCCCAGCAGGGCCTCGTTGTGCCGCAGCAGGACCCGCCGCCAGGCCTCCGGCTGCTGCCGCGCCACCTCGCCGAGCCCGGCGATCAGCGCCTCGGCCAGCGCATGCTGGATCGCCGCGTAATGGTCGTCACGCTGCAGGTCCTCGCGGCTGGCGGTGGGCGTCAGGCGGTTCGACTCGATCACCCCGCCGACGAACCCGGCCCAGGACGGCAGCAGGTCGCGGGCGTCATCGTCGAGCAGCATGCCGCGGAGGAAAACCGAGAGATTGCGGTTGTCGCTGGTGCCATAGGTGCCGCCGTCCTGGATCCACAGCAGACCCTGCACGTCGACCCGCTCGTCCGGGCGCACCGGCAGGCAGCAGATCGGTTCGAAGTCATGTTCGAAACGCGCGGCGAACTCCAGGTCGCGGCGCTGCCGTTGCAGCGGGTGC
>NZ_SCND01000372.1:0-5758 GCF_005503585.1 Pseudomonas sp. 2VD | reverse complement strand
GAGAACGCGCGCGCACGCCTCGACGACGGCAACATCCGCGTCGTGGAAATCAGCAGCGACGATGCCTGGGTCCGCGACACCGGCCCGACCTTCGTCATCGACGACAAGGGCGATGTACGCGGCGTCGACTGGGGCTTCAACGCCTGGGGCGGCTTCGAAGGCGGCCTGTACTTCCCCTGGCAGCGCGACGACCAGGTGGCACGCAAGATCCTCGAGATCGAACGGCGCGCCCGCTACCGCACCGACGACTTCGTCCTCGAGGGCGGCTCGATCCACGTCGACGGCGAAGGCACACTGATCACCACCGAGGAATGCCTGCTCAACCACAACCGCAACCCGCACCTGAGCCAGGCGGAGATCGAGCGGACCCTGCGCGACTACCTTGCGGTGGACAGCATCATCTGGCTGCCGAACGGCCTCTACAACGACGAGACCGACGGCCACGTCGACAACTTCTGCTGCTACGTGCGTCCCGGCGAGGTGCTGCTGGCCTGGACCGACGACCAGGATGACCCGAACTACCTGCGCTGCCAGGCCGCCCTCCGCGTGCTGGAAGAAAGCCGCGACGCCAAGGGACGCAAGCTGGTGGTGCACAAGATGCCGATCCCCGGCCCGCTGTACGCGACCCAGGAAGAGTGCGACGGCGTGGATATCGTCGAGGGCAGCCAGCCGCGCGATCCCTCCATTCGCCTGGCCGGCTCCTACGTGAACTTCCTGATCGTCAACGGCGGCATCGTCGCGCCGAGCTTCGACGATCCCAAGGACGCCGAGGCCAGGGCGATACTCCAGCGGGTGTTCCCCGAGCACGAGGTGGTGATGGTCCCGGGGCGCGAGATCCTCCTCGGCGGCGGCAACATCCATTGCATCACCCAGCAGCAACCGGCGCCGCGCAAGGCCTGACGGGCATCCCCCAGGGCGGATGGCCAGCCGCGGCGCTGTTCGCGCTGGCCGGCCCGGCACGCCGAGTGGCGCCCTGAATGAAAAAAGCCCGCGTCCTCCAGGAGGACGCGGGCTTTTTCCTGTCCGGCCGGAGCTTACAGCAGCGGCAGGGTGTAGCTGACGATCAGGCGGTTTTCGTCCTGGTCGCGCTGGTTGTTGCTCGAACCGGCGGCCGGCAGGCCGCTGCGGAAGGAGGCGTTCTTCCAGGTGAAGCCCAGGCCCTTGAAGGTGCCGTCCGGGATCACGTAGGCCAGGGAGATATCGCGTTCCCACTCGCTCTGGTCGCCGCGGGCGGTCTTGATCTTGTCGCCGCTCAGGTAAATGGTGTTGAAGGTCAGGCCCGGCACGCCGACGGTGGCGAAGTCGTAGCCGTAGCGGACCTGCCAGGTGCGCTCGCCGGCACGCTGGAACTTGCCGATCTGCACGTCGGTGATCAGGTACGCGGTGGAACCTTCGCCATCGCCACGGTTCAGGAACGGGAAGTCGCTGTCGCCGTTTAGGATCTGGTAGCCGGCGCCGATGCTGTGGCCGCTGACGGTATAGGTGAAGAGACCGCTGAAGGCGCGGTTGTCGACTTCGCCCTTGGTCACGCCGCTGCCGTAGTAGCCGCTGCTGACGTAGCCGTCGGCACGGCCGGAACGGCTGCCGTTCTTGCCGTCGGAGCTGCTGTCGAAGGCGCGCAGGTCGGTCTTCAGGACGCCCGGGCCGATCTGCCAGTTGTGGATCAGGCCGAGGAAGTGCTGCTTGTAGAAGTCGTCCAGGTTGCCGTAGTAGTACTGCAGGGTCAGGTCCTTGTTGACCTTGTAGTCGCCACCCGCGTAGTAGAACTTGTTGCTGTCGCGCGAGCTGGCGCTGCTGCCGTTGGCGCCGGCGATGCTCAGGCTGCGGTTGTCGGTGGAGTTACGGCCCTTGGAGTGCTCCAGTTGGCCGGCAACCAGGGTGAAGTCCTTGAGATCGGTCGAGGTGACCTGGCCGCCCTCGAAGGTGACCGGCAGCAGGCGGCCGTCGTTGTAGGTGACCACCGGCAGCTTCGGCTGCAGGGTGCCGTAGCGGAACTCGGTGTTGGATACCTTGGCCTTGGCGGTCAGGCCCAGGCTGGCGAAGTCGTGCACCGGCTCACCGTTGCTTTCCAGCGGGAACACGGTGCCCGGCTGGCGGTCCAGGCCGCTCTTGCCGGCACGGCCGCCGCCGTCCAGGCGCACGCCGAGCAGGCCCAGCGCGTCGACGCCGAAGCCGACGGTGCCCTGGGTGAAGCCCGACTGGTAATTCAGGATGAAGCCCTGGCCCCACTCTTCCTGCTTGCTCGGCGAGGCGCTGCCATTGCGGTTGTCGGTATTGATGTAGAAGTTGCGCAGGGTCAGCGATGCCTTGCTGTCCTCGATGAAACCGGCGGCGACCGCCTGTTGCGCCAGGGCACCGAGGGTACCGGCAGTGATGGCCAGGGCCAGTCGTGACTTGTTGATCTTGCGACTCTTCATTGGTCTTTTCCCCATTGGTATTGCTAATTGTCTTCCGGTCGGGGGAAGTGGAACGCGTGGGCCCGACCGGTCGTTGAAACACTGAGCGCCGTACCATCCCGGAAGATGGCGCGCGCGAAACTCGGCATTCGATGGATCAGGAAACGGCGCAACCCGCGACGATGGAACGACGGGGCAGGCAAGCAGGCAGGGAGGCAGCGAACGGAAGCGTGTGCATGGGTGTACTCGTGTCTTGTTATTGTGCGGCGGGTGTCTCGACCCACCGCCAGTGAAGGCAATTTGTAAGCCAATCTTTCCATCGGGCTCCGCCTTCGCGTCCTCTCGGGCTTCCTGCCCTTCTCCCGGCTGACGGGGCCGAAGGGTATCGGCAGAAAACCGCCCATTACAGCTTCCTTTCTGGCGAGTTACCGCCACGTTTCAGAAAATCGTTATTTCCTGCGCTTTATAGCGCGTGGGTAATAAACAGTAAAATATCCGCAATAAACCTAAAAAGAATTAATTATTCATATTTAATAGCTTTAAGGAATATTGTACCGCAGCCGCAGCCTGCCGGTCGCCTCCCCAAAGAGGTATTCCGTGGCGCCGTCGACAAAACGGAAACGTTTGCCCAGCGGTCAGCCCACGACGATGCAGTCCTTGCCCTGGCGCTTGGCCGAGTACATCGCAGCGTCAGCCCGGCTGTAGAGGGCACCGAGCCCCTCGTCATCGGCCTGGAGGACCGTCAGGCCCTGGCTGACGGTGATCCCGAAGCTCTGTTCGCCCTCCTGGAAGCGCAGGCGTTGCACCTCGCGCTGCAGGCGTTCGCCGATCTGTCGCGCGGTCTGCTCGTCGCAGCCGGGCAGCAGCACGGCGAACTCCTCGCCGCCGATCCGCCCGAACAGGTCGCCACGGCGCAACGCGGCACTGCCGCTCTGGGCGATACGCTGGAGGACCTGGTCGCCGACCTGGTGGCCGAAGCGGTCGTTGATCTTCTTGAAGTCATCGACGTCCAGCAGCAGGAACGCCAACGGTATCCCCTCGCGGCGACACTCCTTGAAGGCCGCCTCGGCACTGTCGAAGAAATAGCGACGGTTGCTGCTCTGGGTCAGCACGTCGGTGGTGGCCAACCGTTGCAGCTCGCTCTCCATGTGCTTCTTGTCGGTGATGTCCTCGGCGATGCCCACCACCATCAGCGGCAGTCCCGCCTCACCCTGGCGACTGACGAAGCACTTGTCGTTGAGCCAGCGGACCTCGCCGTCGCCGCGCACGATGCGGTATTCGCGTTGTTCCACGGCGCCACGTTCGAGCACCTGCAGCAGGCTGCTGTCGGCGTAGTCGAGGTCGTCCGGGTAGATGCTGTTGCGCCACTCCTCGTAGTCCGCCAGCAGCAGCGCCGCGGAACGGCCGAAGATTTTCTCGTAGGCGGGGCTGACGTAGACCATCCGCCGGTTCTGCCAGTCGTAGGCCCAGAGCACCGAGTTGACGCTGGCCAGCAAGGCGCTGAAGAGTTGCTCGCGCTCCTTCAGCCGGGCCACTTCGGCACGGCTGTGCAGCAAGGCCAGCGCGGCCTCCTGCGGGTCTTCGGGAATGCCGGTTAGGTCGTCCATGGATCGTCGCTCTGCTCGCGGAACGGGTTCGACCGCCAACTTAGCGCAGGGGTCGCGGCGATACAGAAATGCCCGCCGAACGGCAGGGAAAGGCTCCAGCCAGTGCGCTCGGTCACAATTGCCGAGCGATGCCGTTCGTATTCGCCGGAGCCTGCACGCCCAATTGTTTCTGCGCCTCGAACAGCGAGCGCAGGAACAGGGTCAGGGTCGGTCGTTCTTCGTGTCCCTGGCGGGTAATGCAATGGAATTCCGAGTCGTAGGCCAGTTGCCGTGGCCGGATCGCCCGCATGCGCCCTTCGGCGACCCAGGTGGCGGCATAGTGCGTCGGCAGGTAGCCGATGTAGGTGCCGCTGAAGACCAGGGTAGCGATGGCCTCCATGGTGTAGGCGTCGGTCCCCTGGTTGAAGCGCAGGTCGTGCGGGCGATGGTTTTCCGCCATGTAGCCGCGGCCGACATAGTCGGCGGCGCAGATCTCGCCCAGCGTCGGCTCGTCGTCCGCCCGGGCGAAGAAGGGGTGCGCGCTGCCGCAATAGAGGTTCTGCTCCTCGCGGAACAGGGGTTGGTAGTACAGCCCGGACAACCGGTGGTGAAAGGCCCCCACCGCCAGTTGCAGGCGCTCTTCCAGCACCGCGTGCTCGAGTTCGTCGGGACGCCGCGTGTGCAGCTTGAGCAGCACCTCCGGGGCGCGCTGGCGAAACAGCCGGATGGCCAGCGGCAACGGCAGGCAATGCTGGCCGATGACGCCATCGACGCAGCCCAGGTGCAACGCCTCGCGATCGCGCCCGCCGAGGCCGCGGACCTGCTCGCGGAAACGGGCGATGTCGCTGAACAGGCCGAGCGCGGCGTCGTAGAGTTCCTGCCCCTCCTCGGTCAACTGGAAACCGCCGTTGCCGCGCCGGCACAGGGAATAGCCCAGGCGCACCTCCAAGTCGCGCACCAGCACGCTCAGGCGCGACAGGCTGGTGTTCAGGCGCGCCTGGGCGGCAGTGAAGCCGCCGGCCTCGACGATGGCGCAGAAGGTGCGCAGCATGCGCAGGTCGATGTCGTTGAGGTTGCCCAGCATTCCCGCCCCCATGGCGTTCGGTCCGCCTTCGTTATAGCGCCAAAGCCGGGCCGGCGGAACGCCGTCAGGCGCTTCGCGCGGCCGACTCGGCAAGCAGGCAGAGCAGCTCGAACATCATGGTCGCCCCCACCAGCGCCGTGGCGCCGCCGACATCGAACGGCGGCGAGACTTCCACCACGTCGGCGCCGACCAGGTCCAGCCCGCGCAGGCCGCGGACCAGCTGCTGGGCCTGGAGGCTGGTCATGCCGCCGATCTCCGGGGTGCCGGTGCCGGGCGCGAAGGCCGGGTCGAGCACGTCGACGTCGAAACTCACATAGGTCGGCCCGTCGCCCACCACCCGCCGCGCTTCGGCCAGGGTCGCCTCGACGCCCAGTTCGACGAACTCCTCCATGTGGATCACGCGGATGCCGCACTCGCGGGCGAAAGCGTCGTCGTCCGGCGAATACACCGAGCCGCGGATGCCGATCTGCACCGTGCGCAGCGGATCGAGCAGACCTTCCTCGATGGCTCGGCGGAATGGCGTGCCGTGGGTGTAGGGGTTGTCGCCGAAGTAGCGGTCGTTGGTATCGGAATGCGCATCGAAATGCACCATGCCCAGCGGCCGCTCGCGACCCAGGGCGCGAAAGATCGGCAGGGTCACCAGGTGGTCGCCACCGACCGATAGCGGCAGGGTGCCGGCGGCATGGACCTGG
>NZ_SCND01000371.1:0-5796 GCF_005503585.1 Pseudomonas sp. 2VD | reverse complement strand
GGCGGTCTACATCCTGGTGTTCTTCGGCAGCATGGCCGCCGGCGGCGCCCTGTGGGGTCTGGTCGCCAGCCACCTGTCGATCACCTTCGCCCTGCTCTGCGCCAGCGCCGCGCTGCTGCTCGGCCTGTTCGCGTCGCTGCGCTGCCGGCTGCCGGTCACCCAGGCCGGCACGGAGGTCTGCGCGGCGACCTGCAGGCTGGAGAGCACGGCGATCCATGCCGCGCCGCTGAGCAGCATCACCGGCACCAGCAAATAGAGGTTGCGCAGCAGCGCCAGGGCCACCAGCACCAGTGCGTAGAGCACGCTGGAGAGCAGCACCAGGCGGTCGCTGCCGAGGCGTTCGCGCAGGTGCGGCAGGAACGCGGCGCCGAGTACCGCGCCGACGCCGACGCTGCCCAGCAGCAGGCCGAAGTCCATGGCGTTGCCATGCAGTTCGCCGCGCACGATCAGGGGCAGCAGCGACATGCCGGCGCTGGCGCCGAGGAAGAACGCCACCGCGCGCACCAGCACCGATTGCAGTGGCCTCGAGCTGCGGCTGTAGCGCCAGCCGGCGCGCAGGGCGCCGAACAGGCGTTCCGCCGGCAGCACCGAGGGCACGGCCTCGCGTTTCCAGGCCAGCAGCACGGCGATCACCGCGAAGAAGGAGAGGGCGTTGAGGGCGAAGGTCAGCCAGGGGCCGACCAGGCTCACCAGCACCCCGGCGATGGCCGGTCCGACCGCCCGCGCCAGGTTGACCCCGACACTGGACAGCGCCACCGCCGCCGGCAGTTCGTCCTTGCCCACCAGTTCCGGAGTGGTGGCGCTCCAGGCCGGCATCATCAGCGCGGTGCCGATGCCCATGCACAGGGTCAGGCCGAGCAGCAGCCAGACGCTGGTCAACTGGAGCAGGGTGAGGCTGGCCAGCAGGGTGGCCACCAAGGCCATCCACAATTGCACGCCGAGCAGGTAGCGGCGCTTGTCGACGATATCGGCGAGGGCGCCGGCCGGCAGGGCCAGGAAGAACATCGGCAGCGATCCGGCGACCTGCACCAGGGCCACGTTCAGCGGGCTGGCGGAGAGCGAGGTCATCAGCCAGCCGGCGCCCACCTCGTGCATCCAGGTGCCGATGTTCGAGGCGATGCTGGCCAGCCATAGCCAGCGGAAGGTGGCTTGGCGCAGGGGACTCCAGGGTGAGGCGGCGGGTGCGGTCATGGTCAGAGCGAGCCTTTGAGTGGGTATTCGACGATCAGGTAGAGGCGGTCGATGTCGTCGCCGGCCTGGGCCGCGTTGGCCCGGTGGCTGAGGTGCGAGACGTTCAGCGAGAGATCCTTGAGCGGGCCCGAGGCGAACACGTAGCGCAGGTCGAGGTCGCGCTCCCAGTGCTTGCCGCCGCTGCCCTGCAAGGGCCGGTAGCGGCCATCGGCGCCCAGCGGGTTGTAGGCGCCGCCGGCCGGCGCATGGCTGCCGTCGATGGCGCGGCCGCTGACGTAACGCGCCATGAAGCTCAGCCCCGGCAGGCCGAACGGGGCCAGGTCGAGGTCGTAGCGGGCCTGCCAGGAGCGTTCGCCGGGACCGTTGAAATCGGCGTACTTGATCGAGTTGGCGAGGTAGATGGAGTCACCTCCGACGAAGTCGAACGGCGTATCCCCATGGACACGCTGGTAGGCCAGGGAGAAACCCTGCGCGCCGACGCGGTACTTCAGTTGCAGGCTGTAGGCCAGGGTGTCGATCGCGCCGGCCCGGCTGCGGCCCTGGTCGCGCGTGCGATAGAGGTTGCCATCCAGGCTGAACGCGGCACGTTGCAGGTTCATGTTGAGATAGACCTGGCGCCAGACGTTGTCCAGTTGCGCGGCGAACAGCGAGCCGCTCAGGTTGTCGCTGGCCGCCAGGCTGGCGCCGGCGAAGCCGATGGCGCTGCCGGCGGTGCTCGCGCCGTAGCCGTCGAAGTCGCCATGGCCGGAGCTGGAGGCCTGTTCCTTGAAGGCGGTGAAGCGCCCGGCCTGGATCCGCACGCGGTCGAGGTCGTCGCTCTGCAGGAAGAAGCCCCTGGCGTACTGGGGTTGCAGGCGCTTGTCGCTGGTATCGAAGACCGGGGTCTCGACGGTCATCTCGCCGACCTTGAGCAGGCTCTCGCCGAGCCGCAGCTTGAGTGCGGCGCCGGCGTCGGAATACTCGCTGGCGTTATCGCCGGATGAGTCCAGCGGCAACAGGCCGGTGCCGGCATGGCCACGTCCGCCGTCGAGCTTGAAGCCGGCGAAGCCGTGGAGATCGAGGCCGAAACCGACGCGGCCGGGAGTATAGGCCGACTCCAGGTCGGCGATCAGGCCGTGTGCCCATTCCTTGCGGTAGCCGCGCCCGGCGTCCGCGCGGCGATAGTCGTTGTAGAGGTAGTAGTTGCGGTTGAGCAGGCGCCACTCCAGGTAGTCGGGTGCCTTGGCTTCCTCTGTCGCGGCGTGGCACGGCGAGGTGCCGCCCAGCGCCAGGAAAAGGGCCAGGCGGCCGACCGGTCGAACGCGGATCATCGGGAAAACTCCGGGCGAGGCGGGCCGCGAAGGGCCCGCCCGGGTACGTCAGAAAGCGAAGCAGGAACAGCCGAATGCGCCCCAGAAACCCTGGAAGTCGCTCACCGGTACGTTGGAGTGGCGCGCGCGGTTGTGCTCGTGGGCGTGTACCGCGCAGGCACCGACGCACTGGTGGACCTGGGCGGTCAGCGGCGCGCCTTGCCGCCAGTGGCCGGGTACCTTGGCCACCGGCGACCAGTCCGGCAGCACCGGCGGCGCCGGCGGACCGAGCTTGTCGAACTCGGCGGCGGCATAGACGATCTTGCCGTCGACCACCGTGAGCACCGACTCGATCCACTTGATGGCCTCTTCCTCGACGCTGAAGAAGTCCGCCGACAGCGCCGCCAGGTCGGCGAGCTGGCCAACCTTGATCTGTCCTTTCTTGCCCTGCTCGCTGGAGAACCAGGCGCTGCCGTGGGTGAACAGCTGCAACGCGGTTTCCCGCGGCAGGCCCTGCGGATACAGGGCCATGCTGCCGACGGTGCGGCCGCTGACCAGCCAGTACAGCGAGGTCCAGGGGTTGTAGCTGGAGACCCGGGTGGCGTCGGTGCCGGCACCCACCGGCACGCCCTCGGCGAGCATGCGCTGGATCGGCGGCGTGGCCTCGGCGGCCTTGGCACCGTAGCGGTCGACGAAGTACTCGCCCTGGAAGGCCATGCGGTCCTGGATCGCGATGCCGCCGCCGAGTGCCCGCACCCGCTCGATGTTGCGCGGGGTGATGGTCTCGGCGTGGTCGAAGAACCAGGGCAGGCCGTTGAACGGAATGTCGCGGTCGACCTTCTCGAACACGTCGAGCATCCGCGAGATCGATTCGTCGTAGGTGGCGTGCAGGCGGAACGGCCAGCGCTGCTCCACCAGGTGGCGGACCACCGGCTCCAGCTCCTGCTCCATGGTCTGCGGCAGGTCCGGGCGCGGTTCGAGGAAGTCCTCGAAGTCGGCGGCGGAGAACACTAGCATCTCGCCGGCGCCGTTGTGGCGGAAGAAATCGCTGCCCTGGCCGTACTTGACGCTGCCGGTCCAGTTCTTGAAGTCGGCGAGTTCTTCCTTCGGTTTCTGGGTGAACAGGTTGTAGGCGATGCGTACGGTGAGCTGGCCCTGGTCGGCCAGTTCGCGAATCACCTGGTAGTCGTCCGGGTAGTTCTGGAAGCCGCCGCCGGCGTCGATCGCGCTGGTCAGGCCGAGGCGGTTGAGTTCGCGCATGAACTGGCGGGTGGAGTTGACCTGGTACTCCAGCGGCAGCTTCGGTCCCTTGGCCAGGGTGGCGTAGAGAATCATCGCGTTGGGCCGGGCGATCAGCATGCCGGTGGGTTCGCCGCTGCTGTCGCGGACGATCTCGCCGCCGGGCGGGTTGGGCGTGTCCTTGGTGTAGCCGACCACGCGCAGGGCGGCGCGGTTGAGCAGGGCGCGATCGTACAGGTGGAGGACGAACACCGGGGTGTCCGGCGCGGCCTTGTTCAATTCCTCCAGGGTCGGCATGCGCTTCTCGGCGAACTGGAACTCGTTCCAGCCGCCGACCACCCGCACCCACTGGGGGCTGGGCGTGCGTTCGGCCTGGTTCTTGAGCATGCGCAAGGCGTCGGCCAGGGAGGGCACGCCTTCCCAGCGCAGCTCCAGGTTGTAGTTGAGGCCACCGCGGATCAGGTGCAGGTGCGAGTCGTTGAGACCGGGGATCACGGTGCGCTTCTGCAGGTCGATCACCTGGGTGGCGCTGCCGCGATGGAGCATCGCCTCGGCGTCGTTGCCGACGGCAAGGAACTTGCCGTCCTTGATCGCCACGGCGGTGGCGGTGGGGTTGTCGCGGTCCACGGTGTGGAAGCGGCCGTTGTGCAGGATCAGGTCGGCGGTCATGGAACCTCCTGGGTTGCTTGCGGGAGAAAGGCTGGCGGCGTTGGCGAAGGGCAGGGCGGACCACAGGACTCCGGCGGCGCCCAGCACCGAACTGGTAGTGAGGAAATGGCGGCGGTCCTTGCTCGGCGGATCGTGGCTCATGGCGTGCTCCTGGCAGCGGGGCGGAATCGGTCAGCGAGGGCGGCGGCGAGAGAGGCCACCGGACAGGATAGGTGCGGCGGGAAACGTACGGGACGAAAGAGCGGTTTTCCCGAATGACGCATCCTCCTGCAAGCGCAACTTGCTGGTGGTCGATAGCAAGTAAGGCGCGAGACATGTCCTGAACTTCATGGGGGCTTTTTCTTATAGGACGGACTGTCGATTCTGCTAGCTGGTAATCCTTCTTTTATTGTCTCTGTGTGCGCTTTTTGTATGGATGTGTCGAATATTTTGAATATCGCCGTTCAACTTTATCCGGGGCCGCAGTTCAGTGATTTATTTTCTCGAAAAGTTTGTTTTTTCCAATATCCATGCTTCATAGTCTGGCCGGCCACGGGAAATTATCTGTTGGCCCGCGTGCTGTTGTGCGCAACAGCTGGAATTCATCGTTCGTTGTCAGGAAACAATCATGAGCCACTATCTCGAAGTTCTAACTCCGCAGAACAGCCAGATCATCTTCATCGACCAGCAGCCACAGATGGCATTCGGCGTACAGTCCATCGATCGCCAGACGCTGAAGAACAACGTAGTGGGCCTGGCCAAGGCGGCGAAGGTATTCGACATCCCGGTCACCATCACCACGGTGGAAACCGACAGCTTCTCCGGCCCGACCTATCCGGAGCTGCTGGCGGTGTTCCCCGAGCAGAAGATCCTCGAACGCACCTCGATGAACTCCTGGGACGACCAGAACGTGCGCGACTCGCTGGCCGCCGCGGGGCGCAAGAAGGTCGTGGTCGCCGGGCTGTGGACCGAGGTCTGCAACACCACCTTCGCCCTCTGCGCCATGCTCGAGGGCGGCTACGAGATCTACATGGTGGCCGATGCCTCGGGCGGCACCTCCAGCGACGCCCACAAGTACGCCATGGACCGCATGGTCCAGGCCGGCGTGGTACCGGTGACCTGGCAGCAGGTCCTGCTGGAGTGGCAGCGCGACTGGGCCCGCCGGGATACCTACGACGCCGTGATGGCCATCGCCAAGGAGCATTCCGGGGCCTACGGCATGGGCGTGGACTACGCCTACACCATGGTGCACAAGGCGCCCGAGCGGGTGACCCACGGCGAACGCATCGGCCCGAATCCGGCCAAGTGAATGCCGGCCGTGCCGCTCCGGCCCGCCGGGCGGCACGGCCGCGAAGGAGAACGAAGATGAAGCTCTACGTATTGTCGCTGGGCGCCGGACTGTTGGTGGGGATCGTCTACAGCCTGCTGC
>NZ_SCND01000370.1:0-5803 GCF_005503585.1 Pseudomonas sp. 2VD | reverse complement strand
CTGCTGGGCCTGCTCCACCAGCGCGGCGAAGCCCTCGCCGGGCGGGTGGTGGCCTCCAGCGCCGGGGGCGCCTCGGAAATCGCCGACTTCCTGCTGCTGCAACTGGTCAACCGCGCCGAGGCCCTCACCGGTCACCTGTCCCGCGTGCGCCCGCTGCACCCGCAGGAGCTGTACCGCGAACTGGTGGCCCTGGCCGGCGAGTTCTGCACCTTCACCGCCAGCCAGCGGCGTCCCGAGGAGTACCCGGTGTACAACCACGACGACCTGGCCGCCAGCTTCGCCCCGGTGATGCTCGCCCTGCGCCAGGCGCTGGCGACGGTGATCGACGCCAAGGCGATCGCCATCCCGATCGTCGAGAAGGCCTACGGCGTGCACGTCGCGATGCTCAGCGACCGCAGCCTGATCGACAACGCCAGCTTCGTCCTGGTGGTGCGCGCCGACGTCCCCGGCGAGAGCCTGCGCGGGCACTTCCCGCAGCAGGCCAAGGTCGGCTCGGTGGAGCACATCCGCGACCTGGTCAACCTGCAACTGCCGGGTATCGGCCTGCTGCCGATGCCGGTGGCGCCGCGGCAGATCCCCTACCACGCCGGCTCCACCTATTTCGAACTGGACCGCGGCAGCGCGCATTGGAAGCAGCTGACGCACTCCGGCGGCTTCGCCTTCCACATCGCCGGCCAGTTCCCCGGGCTGAACCTGGCCTTCTGGGCCATTCGAGGATAAGCAACGATGCCTCCCATCGACGATCCCTTCGGCACCCCGGCCGGCGGCGGCAACGGAAGCCCGCCCGACGACCGCACCATGATCATGCCGCGTCCCGGCGGCCGCGCCCCGGAACCGGCCGCCGGCCCCCGCGGCGGCGATCCCTACACGCCGCCGCCGATGGCCAGCCTGGCGCCGCTGAGCGGCCGCGGCGACGGCCTCAACCCGCTGGAGCAGGCCGCCGGCCCACTGCTGGCGATGCTCACCCGCCTGCGCAACACCATCGCCCATCCGGCGCCGGCCAGCCTGCGCGCGCAACTGCTCGGCTACCTGCGCCAGTTCGAGGAGAAGGCACGCCAGGCCGGCGTGGCGCCGGACGAAGTGATGCTGGCGCGCTACGTGCTCTGCACCGCCCTCGACGAAGCGGTGCTCAGCACGCCGTGGGGCAGCACCAGCGACTGGGGCAAGCAGAGCCTGCTGATCACCCTGCACAACGAGGCCTGGGGCGGCGAGAAGGTCTTCCAGTTGCTCGAACACTGCCTGCAGAACCCGCACCAGCGCCTGCACCTGCTGGAGCTGCTGTACCTGTGCACCAGCCTCGGCTTCGAAGGCCGCTACCGGGTCATGCACGACGGCCGCAGCCAACTGGAGGCGCTGCGCGAGCGCACCGCGGCGGTGATCCGCAGCACCCGCGGCGAGTACGAGCACGAACTGTCGCCGCACTGGCGCGGCCTCAGCGTGATGCGCGACCGCCTTTCGCAATACCTGCCGCCGTGGGTCGGTATCGCCATCGGCCTGGCCTTGCTGCTGGCCTTGCTATTCGGCCTGCGGATGAAGCTGGCCGCCGACGCCGAGCCGGTGTTCAAGCGCATCCACGCCATCGGCGAGATCCCGGTGCAGGCCATCGACCGCCCGGCGGTGCAGCCGCGGGTGATCGAACGGCCACGCCTGGCGCGCTTCCTCGCCGACGACATCAAGGCCCAGCGAGTGGCGGTGGAGGACGCCGTCGACCGCTCGGTGGTGACCATCCGCGGCGACGAGCTGTTCGCCAGCGCCAGCGCCAGCGTGCGCGACGAGTTCCAGCCGCTGCTGCTGCGCATCGCCGACGCCCTGCGCAAGGTCAAGGGCCAGGTGCTGGTCACCGGCCATAGCGACAACCGGCCGATCGCCACGCTGCGCTACCCGTCCAACTGGAAACTGTCCCAGGCCCGCGCCCAGGAGGTCGCCGACCTGCTCGGCGCGACCACCGGCGACGCCGGCCGCTTCACCGCCGAAGGGCGCAGCGACACCGAGCCGGTGGCGACCAACGCCAGCGCCGAAGGCCGCGCACGCAACCGCCGGGTGGAAATCACCGTATTCGCGGAGGGCGCGCAATGAAAGGCTTCCTCAACTTCTTCGCGCGCTGGGTGGTGCCGGTGCTCGGCCTGCTCGCCCTGAGCCTGATCATCTGGTTCCTCGGCCCGCTGCTGCGCCTGGGCAACTACGAACCGCTGGCCTCGGCGACCAGCCGCTGGGTGCTGATCGTCCTGCTGTTCCTGGTCTGGATCGGCTTCCGCGTGCTGCGCATCGTGCAGGCCCGGCGCAACGCGGCGAAGGTCATGCAGAGTCTCGCCGAGGTCAGCGCGCCGGACGCCGCCAGCGTCGCCACCGCCGAAGAGCTGGCGACCCTCAAGCAACGCATGGACGAGGCCCTGGCCCTGCTCAAGCGGGCCAAGCTGGGCGGCAGCGAGCGGCGCAACCTGTACGAGTTGCCCTGGTACGTGATCATCGGCCCGCCCGGTTCGGGCAAGACCACCGCGCTGATGAACTCCGGCCTGGACTTCCCGCTCGCCGCACAGATGGGCGCCGGGGCGATCCGCGGGGTCGGCGGCACGCGCAACTGCGACTGGTGGTTCACCGACGAAGCGGTGCTGCTGGACACCGCCGGCCGCTATACCACCCAGGACAGCCACGCCCAGGTGGACAAGGCCGCCTGGCTGGGCTTCCTCGACCTGCTCAAGACCCAGCGCAAGCGCCGCCCCATCGATGGCGCGTTCATCGCCATCAGCCTTTCCGACCTGCTGCTGGGCAGCGACGCCGAGCGCGCCGCCCATGCCCAGGCGATCCGCGCGCGCATCCAGGAGCTGTACCAGCAGCTCGGGGTGCGCTTCCCGATCTACGTGATGCTGACCAAGTTCGACCTGGTGCCGGGCTTCATGGAGTTCTTCGACAGCCTGAACCGCGAGGAACGCGCGCAGGTCTGGGGGATGACCTTCGCCCTCGACGACGGCAAGAGCGCGGAAGGCCCGCTGGCGGTGTTCGACAGCGAATTCGCCCTGCTCGAACAGCGTCTCACCGCGCGCCTGGTGGAACGCCTGCAGCAGGAGCGCGACCCGGCGCGGCGCGACCTGGTCTACGGCTTCCCGCAGCAATTCGCCGCCCTGCGCGAATGCCTCGGCGAGTTCCTCAACGGCGTGTTCAAGCCCAACCCCTACGAGGAACGCCCGCTGTTGCGCGGCCTGTACTTCACCAGCGGAACCCAGGAAGGCAGTCCGATCGACCGCCTGATCGGCAGCATGGCGCAGTCGATGAACCTCGACCGCCAGCACCTGGCGCGGCAGACCGGAACCGGGCGCAGCTACTTCATCGAGCGGCTGTTCCGCGAAGTGGCGTTCGGCGAACGCGGCCTGGTCGGCACCAACCCGAAGGTCGAGCGCCGCCGCAAATGGCTGACCATCGGCGCGCTGAGCGCCACCGCGCTGGTGGTGCTGGCGGTGACGGCGGTATGGATCGCCAGCTACCGCGCCAACCAGAGCTACATCGCCGCGGTCGACCAGCGCGTCGACCCGCTGGCGCGCGGCATCGAGTCGCTGAGCCCGGCCCAGCGCGACGTCCTGGCCGTACTGCCACAGCTCAACGCGGTGCAGAATCTCGCCGGCGACGCGCCAAGCTGGGCCGAAGGCTACGGGCTGTACCAGGGCGACATGCTCGGCGAGGAGTCCGCCAGCGTCTACCGCAAGCTGCTGATCGCGGTGTTCGCCCCGCGCCTGGTGACCCGCATCGAGGAACAGTTGCGCTCCGGCGGCAGCAGCGATTTCCTCTACGAGGGCCTGAAGGCCTACCTGATGCTCGGCAGCCCGGACCACTACGACGCCGACTTCATCAAGGCCTGGATCAGCCTCGACTGGGAACGCAACCTGCCGCGCGACCTCTCGCCGGAACAGCGCCAGGCGCTGCACGCGCACCTCGACGCGTTGCTCGAACGGCGGCCGCCGTCGGCGCGCCTGGACCAGGACCTGGTCGAGGACCTGCGCCGCCAGTTGCAGCAACTGCCGGTGGCGCAGCGGGTCTACGACCGGGTCAAGCGGCAGAGGCTGCCCAAGGACGTGCCCGACTTCCGCATCAGCGACGCCGCCGGCCGCGACGCGCCGCTGGTGTTCGCGCGCAAGAGCGGCAAGCCGCTCACCGACCCACTCAGCGGCTTCTTCACCTACCGCGGCTATCGCGAGGTATTCCTCACCGCCAGTCTCAGCCAGGCCGGCACCATCGCCGAGGAACAGTGGGTGCTCGGGCGCGACCTGAACGATGCCGGCGACGCCGCCAACCTGGCCCTCGACGTGCGTCGCCTGTACTTCCAGGACTACCTGCGGCAGTGGGACGACCTGCTCGCCGACCTTACCGTAGTGCCGATCACCAATGTCACCCAGGCCGCCGACGTGCTGCGCATTCTCTCCGGACCGACCTCGCCGTTCCGCAAGCTGCTCGAGGCGGTGGCCCGCGAGACCGACCTGCAGAAGGGCGACCGGCTGGTCGCCGCGCAAGTGAAGAAGGCCGCCGACGGCACCGTGGACAAGCTCAAGCAGCGCCTCGGCTCGCTGGTCGGCCAGGAGGAGGAGGAAGGCGCCCGCGAACAGCCGCAGCAGGCCGACAGCGACCCGATCAGCGCCCACTTCGCCGAACTCAACAGCCTGGTCAGCAAGGGCGAGGGCGGCAACGAACCGGCGCCGATCGACAGCCTGCTGGAGGACATGAACGCGCTCTACGTACAGGTCAGCGCCATGGCCGGAGCCAGCGGCGACTCGCTGCTCGGCGACGCCAAGAACCAGGTGGCTGCCGCCGCCTCGCGCGTGGCCCTCAGCGCCGAGCGCCAGCCGCCGGTGGTCCAGGGCCTGGTGAAGAACGTGGTCAACTCCACCACCAGCAGCATGATGGGCAGCGTGCGCAACCAGCTCAACGCGGCCTGGATCAGCGACGTGGTCAGCGTCTACCGGCAGTCCCTGGCCGGGCGCTACCCGATCGCCGCCGGCAGCTCGCGCGACGCCACCCTGGAAGACTTCGGCCACTTCTTCGGTGCCGGTGGGGTGATGGACAGCTACTTCCGCCAGTACCTGCAACCCTACGTCGACACCTCCGCCAGCACCTGGCGCTGGCAGCCCGGCGCGGCGCAGAAGCTCGGCATCAACCCCGGCGTGCTGCACACCTTCCAGCGCGCGGCGGCGATCCGCGACGCCTTCTTCCGCTCCGGCGGCATGCAGCCGGCGGTGCGCTTCGAACTCAAGCCGGTGACCATGGACGCGGCGATCAGCCAGTTCATCCTCGACCTCGACGGCCAGCAGCTGACCTACGACCACGGCCCCGCCCGCCCGGTGGCGATGCAGTGGCCGAGCGCCAACGGCCTCGGCGTGGTCCGCCTGACGGTGACGCCGCCGCCCAGCAGCGGCCGTTCCGGCCTGACCCTGGAGGGCCCCTGGGCCTGGTTCCGCCTGCTCGACCAGTCGGACCTGGAACGCGGCAACTCGCCGGACCGCTTCACCCTGCGGCTGCGCATCGACGGCTCCAGCATCGCCTGCGAGCTGCGCGCCAGCAGCGCCTTCAACCCCTTCAAGAGCCGGGTCGTGTCCGGCTTCAGCCTCCCGGAGCGCCTTTGAACAGCGTCGGTTTCTACGGCAAGCTGGCCGGCCGCGGCGATTTCGTCAGCCGCGGCCTGCCGAACACCTTCGTCGAACCCTGGGACGCCTGGCTGGCCAGCGGCATGCGCGCCAGCCAGGACGAACTCGGCGCGGCCTGGCTCGACGCCTCCCTGACCAGCCCGCTGTGGCGCTTCGCCATCGCCCCCGGCCTGCTC
>NZ_SCND01000036.1:0-27643 GCF_005503585.1 Pseudomonas sp. 2VD | reverse complement strand
GTGCTGGCCACGGCCCTGCAACTGGCGGGCAGCCTGAAGCCCGGCAAACCGGTCTCGCGCAGCGCCAGCGCCCCGACGGCCCTCGGCGGCAGCCAGGACAGCGGCAACCGGGAGACCGGTACCGTGAAGTGGTTCAACACCTCAAAAGGTTTCGGCTTCATTTCCCGCGATTCGGGCGAGGACATCTTCGTCCACTTCCGAGCGATTCGCGGCGAAGGCCACCGCATCCTCATCGAAGGCCAGCGCGTGGAGTTCTCGGTGGTACAACGGGACAAGGGCCTGCAGGCGGAAGACGTAATCGCCTCCCGCCGCTGACCGCCGCGAAAAACAGAAAACCCGCCGAACGGCGGGTTTTTTGTGCATTCAATAATGGGGAGGAGGCGCTTCGTCTTCCCCCGCCTCGCCCACCAGCCCCTGGACGTCTTCCAGACGCTTGATCAATGCCGCGACCTGAAGCTGCAGTCGCTCAATGCTGCGCTGCTGCTCGACCACCACATCGTTGAGAGCCTGCAAAGTGTCATCCTGGAAAGCCTGGCGGCATTCCAGGTCATCCATGCGCGCGTCCAGCTCCATCTAGGCCTCCCCGGCAAAACGGAAGCCGTCGGTCAGCACCATCCGCAACTTGCCGCGGATCGCCTCGACCTGCTCGGAAGAATAAGGCTGAGCCGGATGGCGCCCCCAGACAGGACCGGGCCAGGCGTCGTCGCCACGTCGCCGGACGATCACGTGCATGTGGAGCTGGCTGACCACATTGCCCAGGTTAGCGACATTCATCTTGTCCGCACGGAAGGTGTCCTTGAGCACCTCTGCCAGCAGCGTGGCCTCGCGCCACAGCGCCTGCTGGTCATCGACATCGAGCTGGAACAGCTCGGTGACATCCTCCCGCCTCGGCACCAGGATGAACCACGGATAGCGGGCATCGTTCATCAGCAGCAGGCGGCTGAGGGGAAAGTCGCCGAGCAACAGGGTGTCCTGCTCCAGCCGGGGATCCAAAGCGAACATACTGACCTCTCCTGTTCGACCGTCATTCATGGACAGCTTAGCCCCTCCTTCCGAGAAGGGACCCGCCGTAACTGCCGCGCAGGATACTTCGCCGCCCGGCCAAAGCAAGCCCGCACATCCGCCCGCCCCAGCTTGGCGCGCCACTCCAGCCGAACGCCCCATAAGATGCCGGCCGAATGAATACAGCGCGACGTCGAACAGGAGACATGCCGTGGATACAAACGCATTCGCCACAGACAACTCGATGGCAACCAACCCTTGAAGCAGACGGATTACAAACAGGTTTCAAAGCATGATTCGTTTGCTTTCAAACAGAATAGCTTCGCTCTCGAAGAGACCAACTGGAATACATAGGCGAAGCCGTTTTCCAATTTGTGCACGGAGTTTGCTTATACCTCTTTCATCACAGTAAGAGGGGCCGCACGGAACATGACATTTTTATTACAAGACCCCGCCAATCGGGAAAAGCGACTTGAGAAGCGACCTCAACAAGAGTGACCAAGCCCGCGACATACGTCATTTTTTCAACTGCTCACCTACGCAGATGCGACATACGTCATGCAATTTTGCGACAACGCCGTAAAGAATCCGTCGCTTCGAAACCTCAACTATCGCCAAGAAACACTGCGTGCTATAAGTTAGCGCCGACAAGAAGAACTAGCCGTCACTGCGGCACTGTGATGGCAGAGATAATTTCAAAACCAAAGGAGCAATCACAATGAAAGTGATGAAGTGGAGCGCCATTGCACTGGCGGTTTCCGCAGGTAGCACTCAGTTCGCCGTGGCCGACGCATTCGTCAGCGATCAGGCCGAAGCGAAGGGGTTCATCGAAGACAGCAGCCTCGACCTGCTGCTCCGCAACTACTATTTCAACCGTGACGGCAAGGAAGGTCGGGGCGATCGCGTCGATTGGACCCAGGGCTTCCTCACCACCTACGAATCCGGCTTCACTCAAGGCACCGTGGGCTTCGGCGTCGATGCCTTCGGCTACCTGGGCCTGAAGCTCGACGGTACCTCGGACAAGACCGGCACCGGCAACCTGCCGGTGATGAACGACGGCAAGCCGCGCGACGACTACAGCCGCGCTGGCGGCGCCCTGAAGGTGCGCATTTCCAAGACCATGCTGAAGTGGGGCGAAATGCAACCTACCGCGCCGGTCTTCGCCGCCGGCGGCAGCCGCCTGTTCCCGCAGACCGCGACCGGCTTCCAACTGCAGAGCAGTGAATTCGAAGGGCTCGATCTCGAAGCGGGCCACTTCACCGAAGGCAAGCAGGGCACCACCACCAAGTCGCGCGGCGAACTCTACGCAACCTATGCAGGCCAGACCGCCAAGAGCGCGGACTTCGCCGGCGGCCGCTACGCGATCACCGACAATCTCAGCGCCTCCCTGTATGGCGCCGAATTGAAAGACATCTATCGCCAGTATTACCTGAACACCAACTACACAATCCCGCTGGCATCCGACCAGTCGCTGGGCTTCGACTTCAACATCTACCGCACCACCGATGAAGGCAAAGCCAAGGCCGGCGACATCAGCAACACCGCCTGGTCCCTGGCCGGCGCGTACACCCTGGACGCGCACACCTTCACCCTGGCCTACCAGCAGGTGCATGGCGACGAGCCGTTCGACTACATCGGCTTCGGCGAGAACGGTTCCGGCGGCGGCGGTGACTCGATTTTCCTCGCCAACTCCGTGCAGTACTCCGACTTCAACGGCCCCGGCGAGAAATCCTGGCAGGCCCGCTACGACCTGAACATGGCCTCCTACGGCGTTCCCGGCCTGACCTTCATGGTTCGTTACATCAACGGTAAGGACATCGACGGCACCAAGGTCGACTCCAGTTCCTCCTACGCGGGCCTGTACGGCGAGGACGGCAAGCACCACGAGACCAACCTGGAAGCCAAATACGTCGTCCAGGCCGGCCCGGCCAAGGACCTGTCGTTCCGTATCCGCCAGGCCTGGCACCGCGCCAATGCCGACGAGGGTGAAGGCGACCAGAACGAGTTCCGCCTGATCGTCGACTATCCGCTGTCGATCCTGTAATCGACCGACAGGCAACGAAAAAACCCGGCATCGCCGGGTTTTTTCTTCTCGGCGGCAACGCGCCTATAAAGGAAGGGCGTAGGTACCGGTCACATGGGCCACCAGGTCTTCCTCATTACTCTGCGAAAACACTCCGACCTCGCAGACGACCTGGCGCCGCCCCAGCTTGAGGATGCTCGCCTCGGCCAACAGGTCCTCGGGCCTGGGCTTGCTGAGGAAGTTGATGTTCAGGTTCGAGGTCACGGCCATCTCGACCGCCCCGAGACGCCCGAGAATGACCGCGTACATCGCCGCGTCGGCCAGCGCCATGATGGTCGGGCCGGACAACGTTCCACCGGGACGCACCAGCTTGCCGTGAAAAGGTATGCGCGCCAGCGCATGTCGTTCGTCGAGACGCTCGACACGAAAATCGATGTCCTCGGCCATGGGCAGCCCCATGCGGATCAACGCCTGTACCTGCGCCGCGTTCATTGCCTGCTGACTCCTCATCATCGATGGCCGGCGCCCTGTACGCAGCCAGACCGGCACCGTACAATGCCCAGCCATTCCTCCCGATACAACCGACATAACGGCCAAAGATGCGTACCAGTCAGTATCTGCTTTCCACGCTCAAAGAAACCCCCGCCGACGCGGTGGTAATCAGCCATCAACTGCTGCTTCGCGCCGGCATGATCCGTCGCCTGGCCTCGGGTCTCTACACCTGGCTGCCAATGGGCCTGCGGGTACTGCGCAAGGTCGAGACCATCGTCCGCGAGGAAATGAACACTGCCGGCGCCCTGGAAGTGCTGATGCCGGCGGTGCAGCCGGCCGAGCTGTGGCAGGAGTCGGGGCGCTGGGAGCAATACGGCCCTGAGCTGCTGCGCCTGAAGGACCGCCACGAGCGCGAATTCTGCGTAGGCCCGACCCACGAAGAAGTGATCACCGACCTCGCGCGCAACGAGCTGAACAGCTACAAGCAACTGCCGATCAACTTCTATCAGATCCAGACCAAATTCCGCGATGAGATCCGCCCGCGCTTCGGCCTGATGCGCGGACGCGAATTCATCATGAAGGACGCCTATTCCTTCCACCTGAGCCAGGACTCGCTGCAGCAGACCTACGACGGGATGTACCAGGCGTACAGCAAGATCTTCTCCCGCCTCGGCCTGGATTTCCGTCCCGTGCAAGCCGACAACGGCTCCATCGGCGGCAGCGACTCCCATGAGTTCCACGTGCTGGCCAACTCCGGCGAGGACGATATCGTCTTCAGCGACAGCTCCGACTACGCCGCGAACATCGAGAAGGCCGAAGCCGTGCCGCGCGAGAGCGCCCGCGGCAGCGCCACCGAGGACATGCGCCTGGTCGACACGCCCAACATCAAGACCATCGCGGCCCTGGTGGACGGCTTCCAGCTACCGATCGAGAAAACCATCAAGACCCTGGTGGTGCATGGCGCCGAAGAAGGCACGCTGGTCGCCCTGATCGTCCGCGGCGATCACGAGCTCAACGAAATCAAGGCCGCCAACCAGCCGCTGGTCGCCAGCCCGCTGGTATTCGCTTCGGAGGCCGAGATCCGTGCCGCCATCGGCGCCGGCCCCGGCTCGCTGGGCCCGGTCAACCTGCCGATCGCCTGCATCGTCGACCGCTCCGTCGCCCTGATGAGCGATTTCGCCGCTGGCGCCAACATCGAGGACAAGCACTACTTCGGCGTGAACTGGGAGCGCGACCTGCCGCTGCCCGAGGTCGCCGACCTGCGCAATGTCGTCGAAGGCGACCCCAGCCCGGACGGCAAGGGCACCCTGGTGATCAAGCGCGGCATCGAGGTCGGTCATATCTTCCAGCTTGGCACCAAGTACAGCGAAGCGATGAAGCTGAACGTCCTGAGCGAACAGGGCAAGCCGGTCAACCTGATCATGGGCTGCTACGGCATCGGCGTATCCCGCGTGGTCGCCGCCGCCATCGAACAGAACCATGACGAGCGTGGCATTCTCTGGCCAAGCGCACTGGCGCCGTTCCAGATCGCCCTGGTACCGCTGAAGTACGAAACCGAGAGCGTCAAGCAGGCGACCGACAAGCTCTATGCCGAGCTGACCGCAGCCGGTTTCGAAGTGCTGCTGGACGATCGCGACAAGAAGACCAGCCCCGGGGTGAAGTTCGCCGACATGGAGCTGATCGGCATTCCCCACCGCATCGTGATCAGCGACCGCGGCCTCAACGAAGGCGTCCTGGAATACAAGGGCCGCCGTGACAGCGAGTCGCAGAACCTGCCGATCGGCGAACTGATGTCGTTCATCACCGAAAAACTCAGCCGCTGAGCGTAACGATGCCCACCGGAAGACCCCTGCGCCTATTCGCCGCCGCCCTGTGCGGCGGCCTTCTGCTGAGCGGCTGCGCCAACCAGTTGCCGCAGCGTAGCGAGCATGAGGAGCGCGTCGAGCGGAAGCTGCTCGAACACACCCTGCAAGTCGATGTCGGCCAGCCCGATGTGCTCGAACTGCCGCAGCGCCGGGTCCGGATCAACGACCAGAAGTCCTTCGAGGTCACCGAGTTCGAGGTGACGCGCCGTTACGACCGCTATACGCCATACCAGGCCTGGCGGGAAATCTACGAGATCCCGTTGGGCGCGGTGGCGCTGGTGGCCGGCGTCGGAGCGAACATCGTCAACGTGGTGACCTTCGGCAGCGTACCGGACAACATCACCCACGGCTGGATCAACTATGGGCTGGCCGGGGTGAATCCGTTCATGAACGTGGAATCCAACGGTCGCGCCGAACAGAATCTCGCGAGCATCGACGAGAAACAGCGCGACAAGCGCCTGGAATACTCCAGCCTGCCCTGGGCGGAGCGTCCGGTCATGGTCAGTTCCGGCAAGGAACTCAACGAACTGCTTACCGACCGTCATGGCGTGCTGCGCCTCAACCTGCTTGACAGCCCCTTCGCCGAACAGGACATCAGCCGCATCTCGCAGATACATCTTTCGGTGAGCGACCCGCAGGATGGTACCCGCGCCGATGCCAGCCTCCGCGTCAGCCGCAGCCTGCGCGGCAAGCTCCTGGAAGCTCACGCCCTGATCTATGACGACCTGGAAGGCGATGACGTCCACCACTGGGTCCATCGGGTGAAACGCCTCGCGGAGCTGGGCCTGGAAGAAGAAGCCAGCGAACTGGAACAGAGCCTGATCGAACTCACGCGCAACGACCCCGAACTGCAGCAGCAGTTCATGCATGCCCTGCTCCGGGATGCCGGACGCCTGGCCGCGGACCCTGGCGAGACGCCCTGACGGCGAACTCGCCTCGTCAGCGACGGACGACGAAGCCAGCGATCCCCTGCAGCGGCATTTGCTCGACCTCGACCGCAGAGACCTCCGCGTGCCGCGGGCCCCGCCCCAGCCATCGCTCCAGGGCTTTCGCCCGGTCCTCCTCGCCCTCCCAGTCGACCTCGACACGCCCGTCATCCAGGTTGCGCACCCAACCGTCGAGTTCGAGGCGATCAGCCTCTTCCCGGGTCGCCTGGCGGAAACCGACGCCCTGTACCCGGCCGCCGACATAGGCATGCAAGCAGATCCTCGCCATCAGCGTCCCTCCCGCAAAGCCTCGAGCTGTTTCAATATGCCATCGGCCGTCTGCTCGCCCAGCAGACGCTGACGCATTTCCCCCCGAGCATCGACGATATAGGTGACAGGCAACGCTTCGCTGCGAGGGAGCTTGAAGCGAGGCGCCGGATCATCGGCCAGCACGGTGAAGCGAATCCCCATGCCATCGGCCGACTTCTTCAACTCGGCATCGCGCAGGCCATCGAAATTCACGCCAATGACGCGCCCGCCCTGCCCTTCCAGCACCTGCGCAAGGCGATTCATCTCCGGAATCTCGGTCCGGCAGGGCGCGCACCAGTCAGCCCAGTAATTGACCACCAGCCAATGCCCGTCCAACTGCTCCGCAGCGACAGGACGCCCGTCCTGGTCGACTCCGTAATCCGCCGAACAGCCCGCGAGAAACAACACCGCAGCAGCGCCCAGCGGGCGTAGCCAACTCCCCATGTCAGGAACCTCTCGAGTCAGGAAAACTTCGGCCGGACCAGGGCAACCCGGCGCGGCACTATGGCGAGACCTTACTGGAAGCCATCCACCTCTGCAAAACCGAGTGGAGACGAATATGGGAAGAAGAAGCCCCGATACTTCCTACAAGGCACAAAGTGCGAGAAGAGTCACGACAATCGCCGTCGAACCGCACAGTTTGACGCAAAGGACCACCCCTATAATCCGCGTGCCACACACGACGCGACGACTCAACCGGCCGTATGCCCAGGCATCGGCAGGATCGACTTGGGGAGAAGTCGAGAGCGACGAGTCCGAAGCCCTTTTTAACGGACACACTGCTGCTTATGAAAGACCATCTGATCGGAAGCGTCCCCCCACACCTGGTGGATGCCGCACGCCCGACCCTGACAGCCCACGAGGGCCTGGTCGCGGACTACAACATTGCCGCCTGGCTACATCTTCCGGATGCCTGCGACCTGCTGGTGTCACTGGTGGTCAGCTATCTGGATGGCGGGCGCCAACGCGAAGTGGCGGTGGATCACGGACGAATCGACCGCCAGCAACGCATCCTGCTTTCCGGCATTGCCCGCCTGCCCGTACGGCAGAAAGTGGAGAACATGCAGGTACGCCTGAAGTCGGCGACGGCCTTTTCCCGACTGGTCGTGGAGGAGTTCTTCGTACAAGCGGTGGAGCAGGAAAACAGGTCACAGCAGGTGTCCGAAGCTTGAGCCGGATCGCTCAGCCCTGGCGTACCTGATCGAGCAGGGGTTCGTCCCGCGCTTTCTCAGGCGACGGTTCGCTGACGCTACGCGCCGGCACCAGCGACTCCGGCCAACTGCTGAACTGCAGCCCGGTAATCCGGTTCAAACGCTCAAGCGCTGCCTGCTCATCCTTGTGATGCAAATGGACGACCTTGTTCGACATTGGGAGCATGAACGGGAACCTCGGCGGAACTACGGAGTGAAACGACTGTCACACGAGGGTTTGCCAGAAGCGTGCCAACAGCGCTTTCCCTGCGCTTGCTGGGATTCCTCCGGCAGAATGCAGCGCCTCATGCACATCGTTCGCCGCAAACTGACACTTTACGTCACCTTCGCTCCCGAGGTTCCGTCCGCCAGCCAGTGGGCCAGGCTTTCTCCGAACAGCGCCTCCTGCTCCACCTGCAAGCGCTCCATGGCCTGCTGGAACGGCGGATACCACGCCTCGTCCAGATTCGCAGGCATGCGCTCTCGGCTAGGCATGGGCCAGGGGCAGCGATTCAGCAAGCGGTGCACACTGTAGGCGCCAAGATCCCGGCACAGCACCCACTCACCTCCGCCGGCGCGGCAGACGAACTGCTCCTTCTCGAGAAAGTCCAGCAGTTCCTCCCACTCATCCTCGGGCAACAGCCAACCCGCACGATGCAAGTGGGTCAGGCGTAGCGACTGTCCAAGCTGCTGGCGCTGGTGGAACACCCTCAGCACGCCGAGCAGAACGATCAGCTTGGGCAGCGAGCGCCGCCGCCAGAGACGGGAAGAAGAGAGATTGCAGACCAGCACCGCGCCGAACAGAACGATCATCCAGGAAAGATAGATCCACAGCAGGAAGATAGGCACGGTGGCGAAGGCACCGTAGATCAACTGGTAGCCGGGAAACAGGCTTACGTACAGCCCGAACAGGGTTTTCGCGGCTTCGAACAGTACCGCGGTGAACACGCCGCCCATCAGGGCATGGCGCACCGGGACCCGGGCGTTCGGGACCGCCGAATAGAGCAGGGTGAAGGCCGCCACGCTGAACGCCAGCGGCATCAGCCCTAGCAGCGTCTCCGCGCCCGGCAACGCGTCCGGGCCATGGAGCAGCGACAGCGAAGTGATGTAGGTGGTCACGGCGAAGCCGGCCCCCAGCAACAATGGGCCCAGGCTGAGGATCGCCCAGTAGAGGAGGAACCGCCCGACACCCCGGCGTGGCTGGCGAACCCGCCAGATCTCGTTGAAGGCTTTCTCGATGGTCACCAGCATGGTGAAGGCGGTGACTGCCAGAAAGACCACCCCGACCCAGGTCAGGTGCCGGGCCTGGGTGGTGAAACTCTTCAGGTAGGTTTCCACCGCTTCTCCAGCGGAAGGCACGAAATTGCGAAAGATGAAAGTCTGGATCGACTCGCCCATGCCATGGAATGCCGGAATCAGCGAAAGCATGGAAAACATCACCGTCATCATCGGCACTACCGCGAACAACGTGGTGTAGGTCAGCGCCGCCGCGCTGTTGGGAGCCTTGTCGGTGACGAAGCGATGAGCGAGGAAGCGAGCGAACTCGACCCCATCGTTGAAATGTTCGCGCATGCCCTCTCCTTGAAGTCGCGCCGGTTCTTCGCCTCTCGGGGCGGTACTTCGCGCCGACGGGTTCAGTCCTGGTCGACGAGGCGGTTAGAATAGCCGTCACTTCACCGGCCATGCGACCCCTGACATGAGCGAACTGATCCTGTTGCACAATCCGCGCTGCTCGAAATCCCGCGCAGCGCTCGAACTGCTCGAAGCCCGCGGCCTGGAACCGCAAGTGGTGCGCTATCTGGAGTCCCCGCCGAGCGCCGCCGAGCTGAAAGCGATCCTGGCCAAGCTCGGCATTCCCGCCCGCCAGTTGCTGCGGACCGGGGAGGACGAATACAAGGCCCTCGGCCTGGATGAGCCCAGTCTTGGCGAAGAGGCCATCATCGAGGCAATGGCCAGACATCCGAAGCTGATCGAGCGCCCGGTGCTGGTCGCGGGTGACAAGGCGGTGGTTGGCCGGCCTCCGGAAAGAGTCCTGGAGATCCTCGCTTGAGCAGTCCCTACATCCTGGTGCTGTACTACAGTCGCCATGGCGCTACCGCGGAAATGGCCCGGCAGATCGCCCGTGGCGTCGAACAGGGCGGCTTCGAGGCGCGCGTACGCACGGTTCCCGCGGTATCCACCGAATGCGAAGCGGTCGCCCCGGAGATCCCCGCGGAGGGGGCGCTGTACGCAACCCTGGAGGACCTGAAGAACTGCGCGGGCCTGGCCCTCGGCAGCCCGACCCGCTTCGGCAACATGGCTTCCCCGCTGAAATACTTCCTCGACGGTACCAGTAGCCTGTGGCTGACCGGCGGCCTGGTCGGCAAGCCGGCAGCGGTCTTCACCTCCACCGCCAGCCTGCACGGCGGCCAGGAGACCACTCAGTTATCGATGCTGTTGCCGTTGCTGCACCACGGCATGCTGGTCCTGGGCATTCCCTACAGCGAACCCGCCCTGCTGGAAACCCGCGGCGGCGGCACGCCTTACGGCGCCAGCCACTTCGCCGGCGCCGATGGCAAGCGCAGCCTCGATGAGCACGAACTGACCCTGTGTCGCGCGCTGGGCAAACGCCTGGCGGAAACCGCCGGCAAGCTGGGGAGTTGAAATGGCCCGCAAGAACAAACCGCTGCCCGAAGTAGCGTGGCTGCAGCCGCGCCTGGCGCTCAGCCGCGCCATCAGCCTGGGAAGCTTCGTCGGCCTGGTCCTGCTCATCCTCATTCGCGACCTGATCTACGCGGACGCCCATGGTGCAGCGAGCTGGGTGCCCTGGCTGGTCCTCGCCTTCAAGCTGCTGCCGCTGCTGGTGGTGGCCCCCGGACTGCTCATGGGCAGCGCGCGCGGGCATGCCTGGGCCTGCTACGTGGTCAACCTGTATTTCATCCTCGGCGTACTCGCCGCCTTCGATCCCACGCAGCGCCTGTTCGGCTGGGCCGAAGTGCTACTCAGCGTGACCTTGTTCTGCGCCGCGCTGCTCTATACGCGCTGGCGATTCCAGTACGACCGAAGGGTCGCCGGGGAACGCTGATGGTAAGGCAGGAGCCCCCTCCTGCCCTGCCTGCGCCGCTTTCCAGTGCCGACCGCCGGTAAGCCTGCGGACAACCAGCGCTCCGGTATTGCCGGCGCATGGATGGAGAGACGGATAGAAGGCGGTCACTTCCTGCTGCAAGCGAAACCCAAGGACTGCGGCACGGCCATGCGGGAGTTCGCCGACGGACTGTCGACGCTTACCAGCCGAGGGTTTCCTTGAGGAAAGGAATGGTCAGCTTGCGCTGAGCCTGGAGCGAAGCGCGATCCAGTTGCTCCAGCAGATCGAACAGAGAGTTCATGCTGCGCGAACCGCGGTTGAGGATGAAACGACCGACTTCATCGGTCAGATGCAAGCCACGACGGGATGCCCGCAGTTGCAGGGCACGAAGCTTGTCCTCGTCGGAAAGACCGTGCAACTGGAAGATCAGCGCCATGGTGAGGCGGGACTTCAGGTCCGGCAGCTTGACCTGCAGCTCCCGGGGCGACTTCGATGCCGCCAGCAGCAGGCGCCGACCGGTATCGCGCAGTCGATTGAACAGGTGGAACAGCCCCTCTTCCCACTCTCGCTTGCCAACCAGCACATCCAGGTCGTCGATGCAGACCAGCTCGCACTGCTCGAGATCGTCGAAGATTTCCGGGCCGTACTGCACCAGATCTGCCATCGGCAGGTAGATGGTTCGCTCTTCGAACTGCTCGAAACGCAAGCAGGCCGCCTGCAACAGGTGGCTGCGACCGACGCCGTCGTGTCCCCAGAGGTAGATGAGGCTTTCCGCCCAGCCAGCCTCGGCTTCGCACAAACGCTCGACATATCCCAGTGCCGCGGCATTGGCACCGGGATAGTAGTTGGCGAAGGTGGCGTCGTCGCGCAGACGCACACTGAGGGGAAGCTGAATAGGTTTCATGCCAGGCTGGGCGGACAATCCGAAAACGCCGCAGGAGTCACCGTAAAGGCTGCAAAGTTTATACGCCTCGGCAAGGCCGCACAATGAGCAACTAGGCAAGCAAAATCAAAGGTTTGCCGATAGCCGAGGCTCCTTGCCCAGAGCATCGGCCGGTCGCGCGCCGGCCCGCTCCGTTGCATAGGAGCGGATCGGCGCGCCGACTCACTGCCAGCGGAAATTCAGTTGGGACGACGACGGCACCGCCGCGCTGGGCGCTGCGGGCTGGCCAGAGGCATCCAGCGGTACGCTGTCGGCCGGGATTTCCTGCAACTGCGCCAGGCCCAGCTGGGCACGTAATTGCTCGGGACTGGCCTTCACGGAATAGTCGAGGCGATCGCCCCGCACGCCTACCAGACGCGCGCCGAACGGATCGAGCAGGCGTTGCAACTCGGCATAGCGTGCCAGTGTCGCGCCCTGGACCTGGAGGGTCAGGCCGGTCGCCGCTCCCGGCGTGGCAACGAAACGGGTAGACAGGCGGTTGCCGACGGCCAGCATCACGCTGTCTGCCAACGCGTCGGGCGTAGCGCCTTCAGCCTGGCCTTGCTCCCGCGAATCGCCCATCCACAGCCGCCATTGCGCCTGCCATTTGCCGTCCGCCTCCTTGGCGTCCACTGCCAGCAAGGCATCGGCGGCATAACGCTCGGAGGCTGCGCGCAGGGCATCGGGTTGGGCGGCGGTGAGGTTCTCCGGGGTACCGACGATCTGTTCGTCGAGATCCGCCAGAGGCAGGCGCAACGGCAAGCCGCGGTTCTGCGCCGCACGCTTGAGCGGTTCGGCCGAGGCCTGGTTGTCACCGACCAGGGTGCTGCCATCGGCGCTTTCGTTCAGCCACCAGGCCAGCACCGCCGGGCGGTTGGCGCCCCAGCTCGGCAGGCCGGCGGCACGCAGCGCATTACCGGTGGCGGTTGGATCGAAATCGACCACCAGCGCCAGCGGCGGACCATTTTCGAAGGCGTACTGGCTGATCAGTTGCTGCGGATCCTTCAGGTACCCCGCCAATGCCGGGTTCTGCGGCGCCTGCGGATTGCCGGTCAGGCGCACCAGCAGGGTCTGCAGGGCTCGCACCAGTCCGGCATCGCGCTCCCCGGGCTGCTGCGACGAAACCGGCTCGTGGACCTGGTAGAGATTGGGGACCGTTGCCGCGAAGACGGGCAAGCCTAGCAGGGAAAAACAGAGAACGAAGAGTCGGGCTATGCGCATGGAGGGCTCTCGACGAACGGATGGGAACGGCGGCGACGAGCTGTGAGGGCCGCGCAAGTGGACCTATACCTTAAACAGCAGTCCGTCCAGCGGCAACCGAGATGGCCGCTGCGTGGCAAGCCTGATAAAATCGCGCGCCTTCAAAACCGGCAAACAGCGTTGCACGCCTGGGCGGCCGGCCGATCTCCGAATTACCCCTATAGGCCTGGATTTATGAGCAGCAAGCAACCCTCGTTGAGCTACAAGGACGCTGGTGTGGACATCGACGCCGGCGAAGCCCTGGTGGAACGCATCAAAGGCGTGGCCAAGCGCACCGCACGCCCGGAAGTGATGGGCGGCCTCGGCGGCTTCGGCGCCCTCTGCGAAATCCCGGCCGGCTACAAGCAGCCGGTGCTGGTATCCGGCACCGACGGGGTGGGCACCAAGCTGCGCCTGGCGCTCAACCTGAACAAGCACGACAGCATCGGCCAGGACCTGGTGGCGATGTGCGTCAACGACCTGGTGGTCTGCGGCGCCGAGCCGCTGTTCTTTCTCGACTACTACGCCACCGGCAAGCTCAACGTCGACGTCGCCGCCACCGTAGTCACCGGCATCGGTGCCGGTTGCGAACTGGCGGGCTGTTCCCTGGTCGGCGGCGAGACCGCCGAAATGCCCGGCATGTACGAAGGCGAAGACTATGACCTGGCCGGCTTCTGCGTCGGCGTCGTGGAAAAGGCCGAGATCATCGACGGCTCCAGGGTCCAGGCCGGCGACGCGCTTATCGCCCTGCCCTCCTCCGGCCCGCACTCCAACGGCTACTCCCTGATCCGCAAGATCATCGAGGTTTCCGGCGCCGACATCGAGCAGGTCCAACTCGACGGCAAGCCGCTGGCCGACCTGCTGATGGCGCCGACCCGCATCTACGTCAAGCCGCTGTTGCAACTGATCAAGCAGACCGGCGCGGTCAAGGCCATGGCTCACATTACCGGCGGCGGCCTGCTGGACAACATCCCGCGCGTCCTGCCGGACAACGCCCAGGCCGTGATCGATGTCGCCAGTTGGAACCGTCCGGCGGTATTCGACTGGCTGCAGGAACAGGGCAACGTCGACGAGACCGAGATGCATCGCGTACTCAACTGCGGCGTCGGCATGGTCATCTGCGTGGCCCAGAGCGACGCCGAGAAAGCCCTGGAAGTCCTGCGTGCCGCCGGCGAGCAACCCTGGCAGATCGGTCGCATCGAAACCTGCGGCGCGGACGCCGAGCGCGTGGTCCTGAACAATCTGAAAAACCACTGATGCCGAAACTCTGCAATGTCGTGGTGCTGATTTCCGGCTCCGGCAGCAACCTGCAGGCGCTGATCGACAGCCTCCGGGAGGGCGCCACGCCGGCCCGGATCCGCGCGGTGATCTCCAACCGCGCGGACGCCTATGGCCTGGAACGCGCGCGCCAGGCCGGCATCCAGACCGAGGTGCTCGATCACAAGGCCTATGCCGATCGCGAAAGCTTCGACCAGGCCCTGGCACAACGGATCGATGCCCATGAACCGCACCTGGTGATCCTTGCCGGGTTCATGCGCATCCTCAGCGCCGATTTCGTTCGCCATTACCAGGGGCGACTGCTGAATATCCATCCCTCGTTGCTGCCGCGCCACAAAGGGCTGCATACCCATCAACGCGCCCTCGAAGCCGGCGACCGCGAGCACGGTTGCAGCGTGCACTTCGTGACGGAGGAACTCGATGGGGGGCCACTGGTCGTACAGGCAGTAATCCCGGTAGAGTCGCAAGATACGCCGGAACGCCTGGCCAGACGGGTTCACGAGGAAGAACACCGGATCTACCCGCTGGCCATGCGCTGGTTCGCCGAGGGCCGCTTGCGCCTGGGCGAACAGGGCGCCCTGCTGGATGGCCAGGCCCTGCCTGCCACCGGCCATCAGATTCGCACCAAGGAGATTCGCAATGCGTAAAGCCATGCTGTTCCTGCTGACGCTGCTGACCCTGCCGGCCTATGCCTTCGAGCTGAAGCCGTTCACCGCCAGCTATACCGCCGACTGGAAACAGATGCCCATCAGCGGCAATGCCTCCCGCAGCCTGAAGGCTCTCGGCGACGGCCGCTGGCAACTGGACTTCGAGGCCTCCATGCTGCTGGCCAGTCTCAACGAAGTCAGCACCTTCAAGGTCGAGAACGACACCTTCCTGCCACAGACCTACCGCTTCGCCCGCCAAGGTCTGGGCAAAGGCAAGCAGATCGAACTGGACTTCGACTGGTCGCAGAAGCAGGTGCTCGGCAGCGACCGCGGCGATGCGGTGCGGCAACCCCTGAATCGCGGTCAACTGGACAAGTCCACCTATCAACTGGTCCTGCAGCATGACGTTGCCGACGGCAAGAAGAGCATGAGCTACCAGATCATCGAGGGCGAGGATGTCGATACCTACGACTTCCGGGTTCTCGGCGAGGAAAAGGTACGCACCCAGGCCGGCCTGATCAACGCGATCAAGGTCGAGCGCGTGCGTGATCCGGGCAAGAGCAACCGCAAGACCATCCTCTGGTTCGCCAAGGACTGGGACTACCTGCTGGTCCGCCTGTACCAGATGGAAACCGACGGCAAGGAATACCAGATCATGCTCAAGGAAGGCACCATCGACGGCAAGACCGTCACTGGCGAAAAGAGCTGACCCCCTCTCCCACGAAAAGCCGGGCCATTGCCCGGTTTTTTATTGCCCGCGGGTCAGCCGCAGGCCTGGTGCTCGCGGCAGATCAGCTCGGCATCGACAGCGCTCAACGGCTCCCCGGTTAGACCGCAGAAGGGCGAACCCGCACGCCGTTGATGGAACCGGCAGGACCGACAAAGGCCGAAACCAGGCACATCCTCCTGACGCTGGATGACGACCAGAAGATCACGCAACAAGCCTTGCAAGTGTTCGCCCTTCTCGCCCAGTGCCGTGACGGCCTGCTCGAGGAACTGCGGCGGAATCACCGCCTCGATCAGCGCGCGCCCCGCATCGGTCAGCCGCAGATGAACGCTGCGCCGATCCCGCGCATCCGGCAGCTTGCTGATCAGCCCCCGCCCTTCCAGCACCTTGAGCGATTGCGACACTGTGCCCTTGGTCAAGCCGAGGTATTCGGTCACGCCCAGCGGAGTATCCGAATAGCGATTACAACGCGCCAGGTAATGCAAGGCGCTCAACTGCACCGGCTGCAGCTCAGCCACCAGCGGCTGCTCGCGGGACCAGGCACGCATCAGGCTGGTCAGCCTTTCCAGGTAATCGTAAAGGGCGATGGCGGACATGGGATACCTCCTTGCCAATATAGTATCGACTAAAAACATGTTTGACAAAGAGGTCACCTCTTGTTTAGGCTGAAAAAGTATCGTATCGATACTAAATTCCTACAGGAGAATCAGCATGACCAAAGCCATCTACTACCACGCCGGCTGCGCAATCTGTGTCGAAGCCGAACGTTCCTTGCTGCCATTGCTCGATCGCAAGCAGGTGGACATCGAAGTGGTCCATCTCGCCGAACAATCGGCACGCATCGCCGAGGCGGAAAAGGCCGGGGTCAAGTCGGTTCCTGCCCTGGTTGTCGATGGACAGGTACTGCACCTTAACTTCGGTGCGGCGCTCAGCGATCTGAAATAAGGAGAACGGCCATGGAGGTGAAGATCTTCGACACCCATGTGCGAACCCGCGACGGCCGCTACCTGCACTTCGATGTCCTGGTCACGGAGGAGCTGGGGGCTCGCGCCGGCGAGTTCGCTCGACGCTGGCTCGCCGGAAGAGGCATAGACGAGGCCGATATCAGCCAGGGGCATTGCAGCTACTGCCATAGCGAGATTGCGACAGCAGAGGTTGCCGAAGCCATTCGGCTCCATGGCCATTACATCCTTCCCCTGGAAGGCTGTTGAGGCCAATGGACAGCTACCACCCGATCGCCTGCGATCTCCATGACTACCTGGAGATCGCCTGCCTCTACCGCTACCGGTTGCTCCTCGAACTCGAGGATGGTGTTCGCTTCGAAGCCGAGGCGCGCACGACGCATACCCGGGCCGTTCGGCCAGGCGGCGGCAAGGAGGAATACCTTGAGGTGGCCGTCGAAGGAGCGACTCTGCTGCTGCGCCTGGATCGCCTGTTGGCGATTACCGCCCTCACGGAAGCGGCCTTGTTCGGCCGCATACGCCTGAGGGAAGAGGCCTGTTCCAGAGCATCCGGCATGCCACCTTCACACCTTGGAAACTGAAAAGGTTTTTCTCAATTCCAGGACTATTTGATTAGCCTGCTATTGAAATAGGCTGGATTTGCCTTGATGCAGATCAACCCTGGAGCAGAAAAGATGAGTGTGACAGTGACCGAGCGTGACGATGACCACAAATCCCGCGAGCTGCGTGCGCTTGGCCGCCGCTGCTGGGACGTGCATCAGCAGGGACTGCTGGTTGGCGTCTTCCATAACGAGGATGACGCCCACGCCTATCGGATCAAACTGGAGAAAGAAGAAGAACTGCGGCAGATAGGTAAATCGGCCTGAACCATGCGCCCCCGCGTACTTCGGGGGCGCACCTTTGGTCTCAGGTCCCGGAAAGGCTCCGGTCGAGGCTGACGACTCCCGGCGGCAGGCTATCTTCCTGTACCCGTTGCCGTGGGGCACGCAACATCGCCCGAACCAGAGCCACCAGCACGCCGAGCGCCAGCCCACCCAGGAGGCCCAAGGCCACCACCAGGGCCTTGCGTGGCTTGATCGGCCTCAGAGGCGTTGCAGCTTTCTGGTCGACCCGTACCAGTTCGATCTTAAGGTCACTTGCCCTCAAGGTCTGTAGACGCGCCTGCTCTCCACGCAGCTTGTCGATGTTTTCGAAGAAACGCTCCTCGCCCTTTCGAGCCTGCAGGTATTGCACTTCACGGTTGTTCTCCAGTTGCTTCAGCTCCTGCTGGATCTTCGCCACGCGGGGCTCGGTGAAGTCATCGCCCTTGCGCTTGAGCAAGGTATCGCGCTCGGCGGTCAAGGCATCGACACCCATGAAATACAGGGGAATCTGCTGGTTATTCACCTCGGTGCGGAAAACGCTGCGCGAGCCATCCTGCCCGACCTCTCCCAGTGCGCCCGGGGTCGTCGGCTTGACGATCCCCAGCCGCGTGGCGATCTGGATGGCTTCGTTGAGCTGCTGGATACGCGAGTCGCGCACCATCTTCAGCCGCCCGCGCAACGCCCTGAGCTCATCCTCCAAGCCAGCCCGCCGGATGCTGTCCGCTTCCAGCAACCGGGCGATCTTGCCTTCCTTGCTAGCCTGGTAACTGGCACGCTTGCCTTCGATATCCTGCTCGAGGAATTGCAGGCGGCCGTCGATACGTGCCTGGAGGTCGTCCAGGATTCGCTGGCGCTCGTTCTCGATGGTCGACGCGAGCATGCCGTTGAGAATGGCGGCACCATCCATGCCCTGGGGATACTGCATGGACAAGCGGAAGAAAGGCGCCGCCTGGGGGTCCTTCTTCAAGTCCGTCTGCTGCATGCTGAAGGCATCCTGGTTGAACTTCCAGAAAGCCTGCTCGGGGGACAGGCCCTCGGCGTTCAATTGCTGGAATAGCTCTGGATGGGCTTCGAAATACTCCAGCCTGCCGGAGTAGGCTGCCAGCTCGTTGCCGACGCGCTCCAACGCTTCCCGCGGAGTCATGGCGTAAAGACCTTCGATGTTGACAGCCTCCAGGGCCTTGGTCTGGATCGGCCGCAACAGGACATCCACCTGGTAGGTCGGAACGACCAACAGCGCATAGGCGAGCGCAGCGGCGGTCGCCAAGGCCGCGATCAGCGCTATCAGCCACTTCGACGCCCACAATTGCTGGAACAGCTGAACGATATCGATCTCCGAGGGCGAAGCCCCCGGAAGCTGTGAGGAAGGCATACCAACGTCCTTTTCGATAGGCGGCTAGCCCACAGATGCACGCAAAGGCAGCCGTAGGAGATTTCTGAGGAAAGGCATTATGCTATCGAAACGAAATCATCGGTAGTTATTTTAGAACTGCTTCGCATTCCAGAATTGGTAGTTGACCGGCATCCGTACCGGTCAAGCGACACTCCGGATGCGGACCTCACCACATGAGATCGTCGGGCACCACATAGTCCTTGTAGGGATCGTCTTCGTCCGGCTCCTGGCTCTGTACGTTGAGCAGCACCACCCGCCGCGGATCGCGCTCCTGGATCTTCACCGCCGCATCCCGGGGCACGATCTCGTAGCGTCCGTCATAGCTGACGATAGCCAGGCTGCCTCGGCTCAGCTTGTCGCGGATCAGGTCGTTGACCGCGATCCGCTTGACCTTCTTGGCGTCGACGAAATTGTAGTAGTCGTCGCTTTCCAGCTTGGGCAGGCGCGTCCCTTCGATAAGTTGCTTGATCTGCGCGGCCTTGGCCTTCTTCTCGGCTTTTTCCTGCTGCTGGCGGTTCAATTCCTGGTCGCGCGCCAGCTTTTCCGCCTTGGCCTGCTCCGCCGCCTGGCGCTGGGAGTCGTCCTTGTCGACCTGGTTCTTGTGCTCCAGGCGCTGCTGTTTCTGTTTCTGCTTGGTGGCCTGCTTGGCCTGTTTCTCATTGACCAGCCCGGCTTTCAGCAACTGGTCACGCAATGACATGCTCATTCGTCAACGACTCGCTCGCGTGGCACGCCCGGTGGGGTGCGGCATAATCTTCCAGCCGACTGGGGTTCAGCCGGCCCTCGCAGGGGGTATAATCCTCCAGCCTCAGCCGCCTCAACGCAAGTCTCGGCGGCTCGCAAACTGCCACGCATGCCCTGGAGACCCCTCCCTACCGTCCCGAGCACCCGCAGGCACTCCTCCCGGCCCCTGATATCGAAGGCATGGAAAGCAAGGCATGAGCGTTTCTCTCCTGGTAAAAGTCACTCTGGTGGGCCTGTTCGTCGCCAGCGTCCTGTTCGTCCATTTCCGTGGGCGCGCGCGCTTGCCCTTCCTGCGTCAACTGGTCAACCACTCCGCCTGGTTCGCCCCCTACAACTCGCTGATGTACCTGTTCTCCAGCGTCCCCTCGAAGCCCTATCTGGATCGCAGCCGTTTTCCGGAGCTGGACGAACTGAAGAACAATTGGCAAACCATCCGCGAAGAAGCCCTCAACCTGTTCGACGAGGGTTATATCCGGGCTGCCCTGAACAACAACGAAGCCGGCTTCGGCTCGTTCTTCAAGAAAGGCTGGAAGCGCTTCTACCTGACCTGGTACGACGGCCCGCTGCCCTCCGCCCAGCAGCTCTGCCCGAAGACCGTAGAGCTGGTGAGCCGCATCCCCAACGTCAAGGGCGCGATGTTCACCCTGCTTCCCGGCGGCAGCCACCTGAATCCGCACCGCGACCCCTTCGGCGGCTCGCTGCGCTATCACCTCGGCCTGTCCACGCCGAATTCGGACAACTGCCGCATCTACGTCGACGGCCAGCCCTACGCGTGGCGTGATGGCGAAGACGTGATGTTCGACGAAACCTTCGTCCACTGGGTGAAGAACGAGACCGAGCAGACCCGGGTGATTCTCTTCTGCGATATCGAGCGGCCGCTCCGTTCCCGCCTGCTGACCCGGCTCAATCGCTGGATCAGCGGCATTCTCGGGCGTGCGACCGCACCGCAGAACGTCGAAGGCGAACGCGTCGGCAGCATCAACCAGGCCTACTCGGTCGCCATTCGCGGCGGCAATGCCATCGGCGCCCAGGTGAAGCGCTTCAAACGCGCCTACCCGAAGGCCTACCGAATCCTCCGCCCGGTGCTGGCGGTGATCCTGCTGGTCATCCTCTATCGTTGGATCTTCGGCTGATTCAGATGCCGTGGCAGCCCGGCTGCCACGGTAATTTTCCCCATCAACAGCCAGGCGCGCTCCTCTCCGCTTTCTTGGCCTCGCCCCAGAGGCTGTCCAGTTCCTCCAGCGAACATTCTTCGGCTTTCCGGCCGGCTTCGCGCAGGTTCCGCTCGATGAATCGGAAGCGCCGCTCGAACTTGCCGTTGGCCTGGCGCAGAGCAGCCTCCGGATCGACCTTGAGATGCCGGGCCAGGTTGACCACGACGAACAGCAGGTCGCCAACCTCCTCGCCCACGGCACCCTCGTCACCCTCTGCCATCGCCTCGAGGACTTCGTCCAGCTCCTCGCGAACCTTGTCCACCACCGGCAGCGCTTCCGGCCAGTCGAAACCGACCTGCGCCGCGCGCTTCTGCAGCTTCGCCGCCCGTGACAACGCCGGCAGGGCGACAGGAACGTCATCCAGCAGCGACAACTGCTGCGGCTCCTTGGCCTTGGCGGCACGCTCCTCGGCCTTCAGTTCTTCCCAGCGCTGCTTGACCGCCGCTTCGGCGAGCTTCGCCGCATCGGGCTTGCCATAGAGATCGCCATCGAGGAATACGTGGGGATGTCGACGGATCAGCTTGCGGGTGATGCCGTCCACCACCTCGTCGAAAGCGAAGCGATCCTCTTCGCGAGCCAACTGGCTGTAATAGACCACCTGGAACAGCAGGTCGCCCAGTTCCTCGCGCAATTGCGGGAAATCCCCCTGCTCTATGGCGTCCGCTACTTCGTAGGCTTCTTCCAGGGTGTGCGGGACGATGGTCGCGTAGCTCTGCTGGAGATCCCAGGGGCAGCCGAATTCGGGATCGCGCAGGCGCGCCATGAGGTGGAGCAGGTCGTCGAGTCGGTACATGGGTATCTCGGGTCTTCAGTGAACGGTCCGGGCATTCTGCCCTTTCCGGAAACGAAAAGGCCACGGGCAGCCTGCGAGCGCCCGTGGCCTGTTTCCGCCTCGCCTCAAGGCGTACGGTTGCGCCGCGCCTCGATGATGTTGGGCAGTTGCGAAACGCGCGCCAGCAGGCGTCCAAGAGCGTCCAGACCGGGAATCTCGATGGTCAGTTGCATGGTCGCGGTGTTGTCTTCCTTGTTCGAACGGGTATTCACCGCCAGAACGTTGATCCGCTCGTTGAGCAGCACCTGGGACACGTCGCGCAACAGGCCGGAACGATCATAGGCACGGATCGCGATATCCACCGGATAGGTGCGAACCGGCTCCGGCCCCCAGCTGACCTGGATCATCCGCTCCGGTTCGCGTCCCGCCAGTTGCAGCGCGGTGGCGCAATCCTGGCGGTGGATGGTGACCCCACGGCCCAGCGTGATGTAGCCGACGATGGGATCTCCCGGCAGCGGCTGGCAGCAGCCGGCCATCTGCGTCAGGAGGTTGCCGACGCCCTGGATCTGCACGTCGCCGCGCTTGCCGTGGCCGATCTTGCTCGGCTTGCGCGGGATCAGTTCGAGTTGCTCGCTGTCGCGGTCCGGCTCGACCAGTTGCTGGGCATAGTTGACCAGGTGCGCCAAGCGCAGGTCGCCGGCGCCGAGAGCGGCGAACATATCCTCGGCGGTACGCACGTTGGCCTTCTCCGCCAGCCGGTCGAAATCCACCGGCGGCAGCGCCAGGCGCGACAGTTCGCGTTCGATCAGGGCCTTGCCGGCAGCGACGTTCTGGTCCCGCGCCTGCAGCTTGAACCAATGGACGATCTTCGCCCGCGCCCGGGAGGTGGTGACGTAGCCCAGGTTGCTGTTCAGCCAGTCACGGCTCGGACCGCTGTGCTTGCCGGTGATGATCTCGACCTGCTCGCCGGTCTGCAGGCTGTAGTTCAGCGGCACGATGCGTCCGTTGATCTTCGCCCCGCGGCAGTTGTGCCCGACCTCAGTGTGGACCCGATAGGCGAAATCCAGCGGGGTCGCGCCCTTGGGCAGGTCGATGGCGTGGCCGTCGGGAGTGAAGACGTAGACCCTGTCCGGCTCGATATCGACCCGCAGTTGCTCCGCCAGGCCACCGATGTCGCCCAGTTCCTCGTGCCATTCGAGCACCTGGCGCAGCCAGGAGATCTTTTCCTCGTAATGGTTGGAGCTGGCCTTGACGTCGGTCCCCTTGTAGCGCCAGTGCGCGCAGACCCCGAGTTCCGCCTCTTCGTGCATGGAGTGGGTACGGATCTGTACTTCCAGCACCTTCCCCTCGGGGCCGATCACTGCGGTGTGCAGCGAGCGATAGCCGTTTTCCTTGGGGTTGGCGATGTAGTCGTCGAATTCCTTGGGAATGTGCCGCCAGAGGGTATGCACGATGCCCAGCGCGGTGTAGCAGTCGCGCATCTCCGGAACGAGCACGCGCACGGCGCGAACGTCGTAGATCTGGCTGAAGTCCAGGCCCTTGCGCTGCATCTTGCGCCAGATCGAATAGATGTGTTTCGCCCGCCCGCTGAGATCGGCCTGTACGCCGGTGGCCGCGAGAGCTTCCTTCAACTGGCTCATCACGTTGGCGATGTACTGCTCGCGATCCAGCCGGCGCTCGTGCAGCAGCTTGGCGATCTGCTTGTACTGGTCGGGCTCGAGGTAGCGGAAGGACAGGTCCTCCAGCTCCCACTTGATATGTCCGATGCCCAGGCGGTGGGCCAGCGGCGCGTAGATATCGAAGACTTCCCGGGCGACGCGGTGGCGCTTTTCCTCGTCGGCGTTCTTCACCGCGCGGATGGCGCAGGTGCGCTCGGCCAGCTTGATCAGAGCGACGCGAACGTCGTCGACCATCGCCACCAGCATCTTGCGCAGGTTCTCCACCTGCGCCTGGGTACCCAGCACCATGGAATGGCGCGGATTGAGGCTGGCGCTGATCGCGGCCATGCGCAGCACGCCCTCGATCAGCTTGGCCACCACCGGCCCGAAATGCTTGTTGACCGCTTCCAGGGTGATCTTGCCTTCCCGCACGCCTCGATAGATGACCGCGGCGACCAGGGACTCCTGATCCAGCTTGAGGTCCGCGAGGATCTCGGCGATTTCCAGTCCGGTCTGGAAGCTGGACGTGCCTTCCGCCCAGGAGTTCTGTGCGGCGATCGCTCGCTGCTCGGATTCGCGAGCGAACTCGCAAGCCTCCAGCAAGCCCTGACGATCGAGCCCGGGGACGAGGTTCTGGACGTGGTCCAGCCAGGCCTCGAGGTTGATACTGCCGTCGGTGTTGACCGGCTGGTGCGCTCTCACCTGTACCATCTTGCCTACCCTTTACCACGGTGCGCGTAGCCCACCGATGACTGCGCCAGCCTTCGAACGGGCTGGTCGGATTACGCAGGCATCCTAGCCTGCCTCGAACAAAGCCATGGCCTCGACATGTGCGGTCTGCGGAAACATATCGAGGATTCCGGCGCGCTTCAGACGATAGCCCTGCCTGGCCATTTCGCCAGCATCGCGCGCCAGGGTCGCCGGATTGCAGGATACATAGACTACCCTCCGGGCACCCAGAGAACTCATTTCGCGTACCGCCTCGAACGCGCCGTCGCGCGGCGGATCGAGCAGCACAGCGGTAAAACCTTGCTCCGCCCAGGGCGCTTCGGCAAGCGCTTTGGACAGGTCGGCCTGGAAAAAGTGCGCGTTGCCAAGGCCATTGGCCAGCGCGTTGGCGCCTGCCCGCTCGACCATCGCCGCCACGCCCTCCACCCCGACTACCCGCGCCACCCGGCGCGCCAGCGGCAGGGAGAAATTGCCCAGCCCGCAGAACAGGTCGAGGACCCGCTCGTCGGCGGTCGGTGCCAGCCAGTCAAGGGCCTGGCGGATCATCGACTCGTTCACCGGCGCATTGACCTGGACGAAGTCTCCGGGTCGGTACGCCAGAGTCAGTTGCCAGTCACCCAAGGAGTAGCCCAGTTCGGCGGCCGGCTCCACCGGCAAGGGCTGTTCCGCACCTTGCAGCCAGAGCTGGGCCTGGTGTGCGGAACAGAAAGCGGCCAGGCGCTGGCGATCCTCGTCGACCAGGGCAGTCGTATGCCGCAACAGCAATGCACTGGCCGTGCCATGGAAGAGTTCCACGTGGCCGATGCTTTCCGGCTTGCGGAAGTCCTGCAGAAGAGCAGGCAGGGCACGGGCAATCGTTTGCAAAGGCGGCACCAGGACCAGGCACTCATCGAAGGCGACGATCTCCTGGCTGGCCGCGGCACGGAAGCCGACATCCAGACGCCGCGCCCTGGCATCCCAGCGCACGGCGATCCGAGCGCGGCGCCGATAGCCGAATTCGGGCCCGACCAGGGGGGCGGCCCATTCTTCCGGCTCGATCCCGGCGAAACGCTGCAACTGCTCCTGCAAGGTACGCTGCTTCAGGGCCAACTGCTCGCCGTGTTCCAGGTGCTGCAGGGTGCAGCCGCCGCAGCGACCCGCTACAGTGCAGGGCTCGCGGCGACGCAGGTCGCTACTGCTGAACAGGCGCTCGCTGCGCGCGTCGACCACCTTGCTTCGCGCGCCCAGCACCCGTGCCTCAAGTTCCTCCCCAGGCAGCCCGCCGCTGACGAACCAGGTCATCCCCGCCTCGTGGGCGATACCTCGGCCGTCATGGGCCAGGCGCTCGATGGTCAGGCGCTGCTTCTTGCCTACCGGTATCGCGGGACCGCGCGCACCACCGCTGGGCTGGAAGCGCAGCCCGCCCTTATTTCTGGCCATGGACATGCTCAGCGCGGGTCATAGACGCCGGAAGACAGGTAGCGGTCGCCGCGGTCGCAGATGATCGCCACCAGCACGGCATTCTCCAGTTCGCGGGACAGGCGCAGCATCGCCGCCACCGCCCCGCCGGAGGACACGCCGCAGAAGATGCCTTCCTCGCGGGCCAGCCGGCGCATGATGTCCTCGGCTTCGTCCTGGTGCATGTCGACGACCCGGTCGACGCGACTGGCGTCATAGATCTTCGGCAGGTATTCCTGCGGCCAGCGTCGGATTCCCGGGATGGCCGAGCCCTCCATGGGTTGCAGGCCGACGATCTGCACCGCCGGGTTCTGCTCCTTGAGGTAGCGCGATACGCCCATGATGGTCCCGGTGGTGCCCATGGAGCTGACGAAATGGGTGATGCTGCCGCCGGTCTGCTGCCAGATTTCCGGGCCGGTGCTGTGGTAATGGGCTTCCGGGTTGTCGCCATTGGCGAACTGGTCGAGGACCTTGCCGCGGCCTTCGCGCTGCAGCTTGTCGGCCAGATCGCGCGCGCCCTCCATGCCCTCTTCCTTGCTGACCAGAATAAGCTCGGCGCCATAGGCGGTCATCGCCGCCTTGCGTTCAGCCGTGGAGTTGTCCGGCATGATCAGGATCATCTTGTAACCCTTGATCGCCGCCGCCATGGCCAGGGCGATGCCGGTGTTGCCGGAAGTAGCCTCGATCAGCGTATCGCCGGGGCGGATGTCGCCGCGCAGTTCGGCACGGGTGATCATCGACAGGGCCGGGCGGTCCTTCACCGATCCCGCCGGGTTGTTGCCTTCGAGCTTCACCAGCAGGGTATTGGAGGTTTCCCCGGGAAGGCGCTGCAGACGCACCAGAGGGGTATTGCCAACGCAGTCGGCGATAGTCGGGTACTGCACGGTCATGGAGGCACTCGTTCGGCACTGACGGTAAAGGCTGAGCATGATACCGGGAAACTGGGGCCGGACCCTAGCACCGCAATATCCGGTCATGCATGCCGATTCAGCCGAAAGACCGCCCGAAACGGCATGCGATGCGATGACCAGAGGCGTCCGAAGAGAAAACCTGGCGTTGGACAGCCGATGCCTGACCAACGCCAAAGAAAGGTCCGACGGGCGTTGCGCCTGCCGGTGAAAGCGCGTTGGCCGCGGCGATCAGAACGAGGTGGTCATCGAAACATAGTAGGCGCGACCCGGCTCGTTGTAGGTTGCCGCGCCGGCGTCGAAGGAGTTGCCCTGGCGGTACAGGCGCTTGTCGAAGAGGTTGCTTACCCCGCCCCGTACGCTCAGGTTCTCGCTGAAGGTGTAGCCGGCGCTGACGCCCCAGATGCCATAGGTACCCACCTCTTTTCGCGAGACCACCGGCGTGTTGCGGCTGGTGCCATGCTTCGGCGGCTCCTGGCGGCCGTAGATGGTGCTGGTCAGTTGGGTGGAAAGACGCTCGCTGGCCTGCCAGTCCAGGGTCGAGTTCAGGGTGTACTCGGGGATCACCGAAAGCGGGTTGCCGGTGTCCTTGTCCTTGGATTGCAGCATATAGGTCAGGTTGGTGCTCCAGCTCAGGCCCTCGTGCAGGGGGACCAGCAGGTTGCCTTCCAGGCCTTCGACCACCGCCTTCGTCGCGTTGCTCCATTGCAGGATGTTGTTACCGGTCCCGGTCTGTCCCATGACATCCAGCGGCGCGACGATCTTGTTCTTGTAGTCGTTGCGGAAGTAGGTGAGCCCGGCGACCCAGCCATCGCGCCGGAACTCGATGCCCAGTTCCTTGTTGACGCTGGTCTCGGCGTCCAGGTTCTCGTTGCCGACCAGGTAGCAGCCGCCGCTGCTGGTCTGGATCGGGCAGCCGTTGCCACGGGTATAGAGCAGGTAGTTCGGGTTGCTCTGGTACAGGTTGGGCGCCTTGAAGGCCCGTGCGATACCGGCCTTGACCGTGAAGTATTCGCCGAGCGTCTGGGAAGCGTTCAGGCTCGGGCTCCAGTTCAGGCCGAAGTCGCTGTGATCGTCCAGGCGCAGCCCGGGAGTGAGCATGGTGCCGGGGCGCAGTTCGATATTGTCCTCCACGTACAGCGCCCGGATCTCCGCCTTGCTTTTCGGGCTTCGCGAGCCGGCCGCGGGGGTCCCCGGCAAGCTATCGCTTCCCACGAAGCCCTGCTTGAGCGAGGACGGGTCGTTGAGGGTTTCCTTGTTCCACTCCGCGCCCACCGTC
>NZ_SCND01000369.1:0-5805 GCF_005503585.1 Pseudomonas sp. 2VD | reverse complement strand
GTTCAGGGAGGCGTACTGGCCGAAGTCGAGGGTGCCGAAGGTGATCGCGCCGCCGCTGCCGACGCTACCTGCCTCGCAGGCCGGGAGCAGCGTGGCGCTCAGGACGATGGTGGCGGTCTGCGCGTTTGCCGGGTTGCAGCCGAGCAGGCAGAGCAGTCCTCCGGTGAAGTAGCGGTTCAGGCTCATCGGTCCCCCCAGGACCATGCTGCCCGGCGCCGCGCCTGGCGGCGCGTCTTACCAGGCGATGGTGACCAGCAGGGTGTCGGTGTAGGTCCCCGCCGTCGGCGTGGGCGTGCTTTGTCCGGTGGGCACCACGCGGCCATAGAGGGGGATGTTGACCGCGGTGCCGGTGGAGACCGAGGAGATGTCCACCGGTGTGTTGGCCTGGATCAGCGCGCTGCGCGCGGCGTCCGAATAGATGTTGTAGGCGATGGTGCTGCTGCTGGTGGTGGTGTTCTGCATGTAGCGCTGGCCGCCGCTGGCGTGCAGGCCTGCGTTCACCGTCAGGCTCGGGGTCAGGCCGGTGCTGCACTGGATCTGGATATTGCCGCTGGTGCCGACGGTCTGCGCGTCGACCACGTTGGTGAGGTCGGAATGGCTGCCGAAGTCCAGGGTTCCCCACTGGTTGATACCGCCGCTGACGCTGCCGTTGATGATGGTGCAGCCGGCACCGATGACCATCTGCACGCCGACCTGGCCGATTAGCGTACCGGCGGCCTGGGCGGTGCCCAGCAGGCTGGCGCAGGAACAGAACAACAAGACTGCCGGAGTGCGTTTATTCATCTCTAACTTCCTGTCGATAATGAATGTCGGTGGCGCAGAAGGACGTTGGCGGATAAATAAAGTTCCCACGACTTTAAATGATCGGCCTTATATATCCGCCAAACTCGAAGTTCATGGCTGACGACGCGCCGGGTGCGGCGCAGAGCGGCTAGCCAGTCATGTTTGACTGGCTATATAGCAGCGCGAGTAAATCTCTGCTAGTCAGATGGCGTGGTTATTTGGGAAATGCAAGGAAGTTTAATTACAAAGTAGTAAGCGATTGACTACATGATTTGAAAATAACGAGGCGGGTGGAATACGGACGGAACAGCGAAGTGTTCCGCCCGTTGGTTTCAGTGCGAATCCTTGTGCTGTTCGTCGAGCGCCTTGTTCTGCCAGCCGTCGTTGCCCGGCAGCAGCAGGTTGAGGACGATGGCGACGATGGCGCACAGGGCGATGCCCTTCAGGCCGATGTCGTCGGGACCGGTACCGCTGCCGATCAGCACGCCGCCGATGCCGAACACCAGGGTCACCGAGACGATCACCAGGTTGCGCGCTTCCGAGAGATCGACCTTGTGCCGGATCAGGGTGTTCATGCCGACCGAGGCGATGGTGCCGAACAGCAGGCAGAGGATGCCGCCCATCACCGGTACCGGGATGCTTTGCAGGATCGCGCCGAACTTGCCGACGAAGGCCAGGGTGATGGCGATCACCGCCGCCCAGGTCATGATCTTCGGGTTGTAGTTCTTGGTCAGCATCACTGCGCCGGTGACTTCCGCGTAGGTGGTGTTGGGCGGTCCGCCGAACAGGCCGGCGGCCGAGGTGGCCAGGCCGTCGCCAAGGAGGGTGCGGTGCAGGCCGGGCTTCTTCAGGTAGTCCTGGCCGGTGACGCCGCCCACCGCGATGACCCCGCCGATATGCTCGATGGCCGGGGCCAGGGCCACCGGGACGATGAACAGGATCGCCTGCCAGTTGAATTCCGGCGCGGTGAATTTCGGCAGTTCCAGCCAGGGTGCGGCGACGATTGCGGCGGTGTCGACCACGCCGAAGACGAACGACAGGGCGAAGCCGACCAGCACGCCGGCGATGATCGGCACCAGGCGGAAGATACCCTTGCCGAATACCGCCACCACCAGGGTGGTGAGCAGCGCCGGCATCGAGATCATCATCGCGGTGCGGTACGGCAGCAGCTCGCTGCCGTCGCCGGCCTTGCCCATCGCCATGTTCGCCGCGATCGGCGCCATCGCCAGGCCGATCGAGATGATCACCGGGCCGATCACCACCGGCGGCAGCAGTTTATCGATGAAGCCGGTGCCCTTGATCTTCACCGCCAGGCCCATGAAGGTGTAGACGAAGCCGGCGGCGACCACCCCGCCCATGGTCGCGGCCAGGCCGAACTGGCCCTTGGCGAGGATGATCGGGGTGATGAAGGCGAAGCTGGAGGCGAGGAACACCGGTACCTGGCGCCCGGTCACCAATTGGAACAGCAGGGTCCCGAGGCCGGCGGTGAACAGCGCGACGTTGGGATCCAGACCGGTGATCAGCGGCATCAGCACCAGCGCGCCGAAGGCGACGAACAGCATCTGCGCGCCTGACAGCACCTGGCGCCAGAGCGGCTCCTGGAAGGCATCGCCCATGTTCAGGCTTCCTTCTGCTTGGTACCGAAGATCTTGTCGCCGGCGTCGCCCAGGCCCGGAATGATGTAGCCGTTCTCGTCGAGCTTCTCGTCGATCGAGGCGGTATAGATGATCACGTCCGGGTGGGCCTTGCGTACCGCCTCGATGCCCTCGGGGGCGGCGACCAGCACCATGGCGCGGATTTCCTTGCTGCCGGCCTTCTTCAGCAGGTCGATGGTGGCGACCATCGAGCCACCGGTGGCGAGCATCGGGTCGATGATCAGCGAGCGGCGCTCGGCGATGTCCGGCGCCAGTTTTTCCAGGTAGGTGCGTGCTTCCAGGGTCTCTTCGTTGCGGGCGACGCCGACCGCGCTGACCTTGGCGCCGGGAATCAGGCTGAGCACGCCGTCGAGCATGCCGATGCCGGCGCGCAGGATCGGCACCACGGTGATCTTCTTCCCGGAGATCTTCTCCACCGTCACCGGGCCGGCCCATCCGGGGATTTCGTACTGTTCCAGGGGCAGGTCCTTGGTCGCCTCGTAGGTCAGCAGGGCGCCGACTTCCTGGGCCAGTTCGCGGAAGTTCTTGGTGCTGATATCGGCACGGCGCATCAGGCCCAGTTTGTGGCGGATGAGGGGGTGGCGGATCTCATGTACGGGCATGGGCGACTGTCTCCAACGGGGGCGGGCAAAAAAATTGCGCTAGCGTAATGCATTCCGCACAGTCTGGACCATTATTCTGATTCGCACTCGACCGCCGGGGGTTGCCCGATGGCGACCGGATGAGTACCTTTGCCGACTTTTTCTCAGCCCAGCCAGGGAGAAGCACCATGTCCGTCGATCTCGCGCACATCCGCCAAGTCATGGCGGAAGCCGACTGCCTGTTCAACAACGACGAGGTCGAGGCAGCCATCGGTCGCGTCGCCGAGGCGATCAACCGCGATCTCGGCGAGACCAACCCGGTGGTCTTCTGCGTGATGAACGGCGGCCTGATCTTCTCCGGCAAGCTGCTCCCGCTGCTCGACTTCCCCCTCGAACTGTCCTACCTGCATGCGACCCGTTACCGCAACGAGACCTCCGGCGGCGAACTGTTCTGGAAGGCCAAGCCGGAAATCTCCTTCATCGACCGTGACGTGCTGATCATCGACGACATCCTCGACGAAGGGCACACCCTCTCGGCGATCATCGACTTCTGCAAGCATGCCGGCGCACGCGCGGTGCACACCGCCGTACTGGTGGACAAGGAACATGAGCGCAAGGCCCGGCCCGACCTCAAGGCCAGCTTCACCGGCCTCTACTGCGCCGACCGCTACGTGTTCGGCTACGGCATGGACTACAAGGGCTACTGGCGCAACGCCGCGGGCATCTTCGCGGTCAAGGGGCTCTGAGATGGCCGGACCGCGCTACCTCGACCAGCAATTGTTCGCCGAACTGGCGAGCGGGGCGGGCAACGCGCCGCGTGGTCGCCAGCATCACAACTTCCACCGCATGGAGGAGCCCTGCCACCGCATGGCAGTGGGCCTCCAGCCGAATACCTACATCCCGCCGCACCGGCACCTGGATGCGGGCAAGGCCGAGGCGCTGATCGTGCTCAAGGGCCGTCTCGGCCTGCTGGTCTTCGCCGAGGACGGGGAACTCCTCGACAAGCGCGAGTTGAGCGCCGCTGGGGACTGCCCCGGTGTCGACCTGCCGCCCGGGGTGTTCCATGCCCTGGTGGTGCTGGAGCCGGACAGCATCCTGTTCGAATGCAAGGCCGGGCCTTACCGCCCGCTCGGCGAAGGCGAGTTCGCCAGTTGGGCGCCTGCCGAAGGCAGCGCCGATGCGCCGGCCTACCGGGACTGGATGCGCGCCCAGTTCGCCTGAGCGCTTCGGCGGCGGGTCGGCAGCCATGCTAGAGTGCCGGCTCGCCCTGTCCGGAGGTCCCGATGTTCGCCCGTAGCCTGTGCGGCTCCCTGCTCCTGTTCGTCAGTCTGGCCGGCCTGGCCGCCGAGAATCCCCCGATGCACGCGCGCTTCCTGCCGCCCGACGACGGCCAGTTGCGCCAGGAGGCGCCGGAGCAGCAGCAACTGATCCAGATCACCGAGTACAGCGTGGTGCTGGGCAACCAGCGGCAGTCCAACCAGCAGCCGATCCCGATCACCACGCCGACCCTGCTGCGCCTGAAGGGCAAGCCGCTGAGCAAGGGCGCGACCCTGGCCCAGGTGCTGATCCAGTTCGACAGCGAAGGCAAGAGCCTGAAGAAGCCGGTCTACGATGCCGGGACCCGCACCCTCACGCTCAACTACCCGCTGGCGCAGTACCCGGCGTTGCTCGACCTGCTGCGCAACCAGACGGTCTATTGCCAGTTCCTCGCCTATCCCAACGGCCATGTCTGGGCCGACCTGCACACCGGCGCGGTACGCGCGCGTTGAGCCTCGCCGCGCGCCGGGAGTAAACTGCCTGGCCTTATCCCGCGCCGGGCGAGCCCGGCCCCAGAGCCGTTGAGAGAAAGCGATGCGCAAAGACAAGAAACAGATCATTGGCGAAGAGATCAGTGACGAGTCGATCAAGCTGTTCCTCGGCGTCGAGCCGGCCGACGACACGCCCCCCTCGCTGCACAAGCTGATCAAGGCCTATCGCGGCCTGCGCATCGACGACTTTGAGCGCTTCCTCACCTTCTTCCGCGAGGCCGGCTACGATCTCGATGCGCGCGACGCCAAGGGCAACGACTTCGTCGCCCTGGTCGCCGACCAGCGCCAGGCCGCGCCCTACATCGAAGCGCTGCAGGCGGCCAAGGGCGCCTGAGCCGGCCATGCGGTGAAAAGCCCGCCCTTCGGCGGGCTTTTTCGTTGCGCGGCCCGCCGAAGAATCCCACCCGTCGGCGAACGCCAGCACCCGAATGACGGCTGGCGGTGGCAAGGGACGATAGGCATACGGGCCTTCTCGCATTGCGGAGCGCCAGGGAGACAGGGGGGGCGAATGGCCAGGACTGCTTTATTCGCTCTGCGAGAGGCTGCTGCTTTTCTACACTCACAGGAAAAACAGCCTGCCGAGGTTCCCATGTACGTCCAGCCCTACGTCTGCTTCAACGGCCGTTGCGAAGAGGCCCTGCGTTTCTATGAACACGCCATCGGTGCCAGGGTGAGTTTCCTGTTCCGTTTCGACGAGGCGCCCGGTCCGGTGGTGGTGCCGGAAGGCTGGTGCGACAAGGTGATGCACGCCAACCTGCAGATCGGCGACAGCCAGATCATGGCCTCGGACGGGCACGGGCCGGCGTTGCAGCCGATCTCCGGGATTTCCCTTTCACTGAATACCCGCGACCCGCAGCAGGCGCGGCGCTGCTATGACGCCTTGCTGGAGGACGGCGGGCGGGTCGAGCTGGAGTTGGGCAAGACCTTCTGGTCGCCCTGTTTTGGTACCCTGGTGGACCGTTTCGGGGTGTCCTGGAT